>JASLKQ010000003.1:57178-84738 GCA_030747505.1 Verrucomicrobiota bacterium
GCCGAGTCGAAAACGTCAAGGAATCAACCTTCAGAAAATCCAGTTTCATATTCGCAACCAGCCCCAGAGCGAGTAATGCCGCCAAATACATGTAAGCCTGGTACAACCGGCTATCGCGTGATTCAATGATTGTCCATGCATCAGACACCCTTTGATGCACGGTTTGAGGCGCATTAACCGCCGGATTCATCACCTGTGGCGGAGGTACGGGTGATGCCTCTTCGCCTAAAGTCTCCGGTTCCAGGGGCAGCGTGGGTGGCGCGACATGCATAGTAGTTCCCCCGCTAATCCATTCCTCCACAGCTGAAGCGCTGGGCGGACGACGTGACTGATCCTTGGCCAAGCAGGCCATAATCATGGCGCATACCGCATCAGGCACCTCATTCTGTAATCCAAGCTCAGACAATCGTTCCGCCAGAGGTTTAGGCTCCTCATGGAGCAACTGGTGGGCGATATCACCTGAATAAAAAGGAGTTCGACTGGTCAACAGTTCGTAAAAGGTGGAGCCCAAGGCATATAGATCGTCACTGGCACGCGGAACCTCCCCCTTCATCTGCTGCGGGCTCATATAGACTGAGGTTCCGCTGATGCTTCCCTGCATTGAAGAACGGCTTAAGCTTTCGGCCATTGTCGCGGCGATCCCAAAATCAGCCAGCTTCAGGTTTCCTGACTGGTCCACCAACATATTGGCCGGTTTCAGGTCACGATGCACAATTTTACTCTGGTGTGCGTATTCGAGTGCATCGCACAATTGAGTCATCAAGGGTCGCAAATTCTCCCATCTAAAATGCTGCCCCTGCTGCTCCAGGCGCATGGAGGCAAGGTCCTTGCCGTTAATGAACTCCAAAGTTACAAAAGGCAGCTCTCCATCAGGCTGAACCAGCTCATAAATCCTAATGATATTGGGATGATTCAGGTGCCGACTCTTTTCCACCTCACGCAAAAGATCGTTGAGGGCCACCATATCGCCTGACAACTCGGCAGGCAGACGCTTGATTGCAATTTCCTGGCCTGATTCCTGATCCAGGGCCAACCAGACCTCCCCGCGCCCTCCACGACCGACCTGACGCAAGAGCTGATAACGACCGGCCAGTATATCGTTCTGCTCTGACTCAAGTGATCGGGATATTTGAACCTGCAGCCAACGGTCGGCTACCTGAATGGTTTGGCCGGAATAAATCTGCAATTTACCGAGAATTGCGGCCCCATCGAGGTACACCCCGCCGGCGGCAGGCCCGCCCACATCCTCGATATACATTAAAACACCGTTCACTTCCAGGCGGGCATGTTCGGAGGCAATGGAACCGACCTGAATCTGGCATTCCGAACCTGCACCAATGGAATAGACCCCTTCACCCAACATGAACTCATTGAGCACATATCCATCGGATTGAGCGATCAGCATCTTGATTGCTTCAGTGGACATGAAAAAGAAATGGCGGAGAGGGAGGGATTCGAACCCTCGTTACCTAATGAAAGGTAAACCAGTTTAGCAAACTAGCGCGTTCGACCACTCCGCCACCTCTCCGCGGGGTCGTATATGGGCGAATATGCAGGATTTGCTGCCCACGGTGCAAGACGCAAAAAGACTGTTGGAAAAATAGATAGGGAACTTCTATTGTTATCTGATCGCATTCCAGAACACACCTATAAAGCCACAATACAACCAGCACGCAGAATCCACTGTGTGGCTTTTTTTGGGTGATTCTGATATCGTAGAAAAGATGTCAGGACCGAGCAATGTATTGGGAGATAAGCTGGAGTTGTGTTGCACCGATCCCATGACCGGATTTTACCGAAACGGCATGTGTAATACTGGCCCCCATGATCATGGATTACACACTGTATGCATTCATGCCACCAATGAGTTTTTAGAATTCTCTCGTGCTCAGGGGAATGACCTCTCGACAGCTGCGCCGCAGTACGATTTCCCTGGATTAATAGAAGGCGATAAATGGTGTCTGTGCGTCACACGCTGGAAAGAGGCATTGGATCACGGAAAAGCACCACAGGTCTACCTAAAGGCAACTCATATTAGCGCTTTGGAGTATGTGGATTTGGAAGACCTCCAAGCGCACGCCATTCATGAATAAGGGATGAAGCCCTACGCCTTAATGATTGCCGCCTTATGGTTGCACCTACATTTCGGGGCACAAGGCAAGAACCAGCCTCCCCCCCTAAGACTTAAAACCGAACAGGTCACTTCGGGCTCCAAGCATCATTTCTTCGGCTACATTGGCCAGTGCCAAACCATTCCCTGGAATGCCAGTGGTCGTCACATTCTCTGTCTTGAAATTGACCACATAGACAGGATGCCCAAGCCTGATGAATCCGCCACCATTTGCGTAATCGACACCCACAACCAAAACCAAATCATTCGCATCGACAAAACCCACGGATGGAATCCGCAACAGGGCACCATGTTTTACTGGCATCCAAAACATGCCGAGACCCAGTTTTTTTTTAATGATCGCGACCCCAAGGCCGGCAAGGTTTTTACTGTACTATATGATCTAAAGACAAAAAAACGCCTTCGAGAATACCATTTCACCGAATCCCCAATTGGCAATGGCGGGGTAGCTGCCGATGGTACTTTTTTTATGGGGCTTAATTACGGACGGCTTGCCCGTCTCAGACCGGTAACCGGTTATCCTGAGGCCTTGGATTGGTCCAAGAATGAAATTGCCCCTGATAATGACGGAGTCTTCAAGGTGGATATCCAAACCGGCAAAAAGAAGCTTCTGGCCTCTTACCGGGACCTTCACAAGCTTCTCCTGAAGCAAAACCCTAAATTGAGACATTCTGGCCTATTCATTAACCATACCCTGCTCAACCGGGAAGGCACCCGGCTCTACTTCTTTGTCCGCGGGGGCTGGAGCGGCAAGAAAGGCGATAAAATTAATATCCCCTGCTCCATTCACACCGATGGCAGTAATTTAACCCTGCACTCAAGGCATATTGGAGGTCACCCCGAATGGGATCTGGGCAACGTGCTCATCGGCAGAAAGGGCAAGGATCAGATTCTGTATGATGTAGATTCAAAAAAGATCGTTGGAAAATTGGGATCCCCCCAATTATTCCCCAAGCCTGAAGGCGATATTTCTCTATCACCCGATGGCCAGATGTTTGTTAATGGCTACAAGAAGGATGACAAAAACTTCTATACAGTTTACCGAAAAACCGACGGGGCCTTTGGGCGCAGCAAGGGTCTGGATAAGGGTTCCTATTCAGGCGATATCCGCATTGACCCTGCCCCACGTTGGAACCGCACTAATGACGCGATTATCGTTCCCGGTATTGCCGACAATAAAACCCGCCAGATATTCTTAATTCGAATTACCGAGGGCAAATAACCCTCTATCCTATTGCCTTGCCTTTTGGGCTGTCTCGCCGGAATCTTTGTGTGTGGAGGTGGTTTTACCCATCATTTTGTTTATTGCCGGGTTTGCTACAGGCGCTTTTGTAATTTGGCAAATAAAACAGAAAGAAATTGAAGAACGACAGCGTATGGAGGCCGGGCTGGAGGAAGCCTTTAGCAATCTTTCACGTCAGGCACTTACCGAAAACCAAAGCCATTTTCTTGATCTAGCCCGCAACGAATTCAAGAAACTCGAGGACAATTCCGGCCAGCAACTGAACCAAAAGAAGGAACTCATCGATAGCAGCCTTAAGACCATTGCCACTTCCATCAAGCAGCTCAACGAAGGCACCGACCGACTCCACGGTCAGGTGGAACATTCCACCAAACGTATTGAGAACCTGAGCAACACCACCGATCAGTTGCGCCGCATCCTTTCCAGCAGCCAGGCCCGTGGTCAGTGGGGCGAGCGCATGGTTGAGGACATTTTGAACCTACTTGGAATGCTTGAAGGAAAAAACTACGAGAAACAAACCACTGAAGGCGGCGATCGACCCGATTTTACGTTCCATCTCCCCAAGGGCAAACGCCTGAATATGGATGTGAAGTTTCCAATCACCCATTACGAACTTTTTCTGTCTACTGAAGACGAAACAACCCGGGAAACTGAAAAGAAACAGTTCCTGAGTGATATCCGCGGCCACGTAAAGGCCGTCGCCGGACGCTCCTACATTGACCCGGCCGGAGGCACCGTTGATTACGTTCTCCTGTTCATCCCCAATGAAAGCATCTACAGCTTCATTAATCAGGAAGATCATGAGCTCATGGATTTTGCCATGGAAAAGCGGATCGTCCTTTGCTCGCCGCTCACACTGTATGCCATCCTATCTCTCGTCCGCCAATCCGTTGCAAGTTTCGCCGTGGAGAAGCGTGCCGGGGATTTGCAGCAACTCGTTCAGCAATTTGCAGAGCAATGGAAAAAATATAGTGATAAAGTTGATGCTCTGGGTAAATCCCTGGGCACCACCCAGAAGCATTATGATGAATTGAGCTCTACCCGAACGAAAGCCCTGGAACGCCCTATGGATAAAATTACCGATCTCAAGCTTGAGCAACCACAGACTCTCACCGACGATTCAGAACAATAAGCTTCTAATTGCCCGAATAAGACGATTCTGGTAACGTCATAATGTTATGTCGCTTAGCCGCACAATATTGACTTCAATCTTAATCTGCCTGCTATTTGATACACTTCCAGCCGAAGAACTCCCTAAAACAGTTCAATTTAATCGCGATATTCGACCAATTCTGTCCAACAACTGCTTCCTTTGTCACGGACCGGATAAAGGCCGACGAAAGGCTAACCTAAGACTAGATCTTGAGGGAGAATCCAAAAAGGAAGTCATCGTTCCTGGGAAGCCTGAGGAGAGTGAATTCTGGGTGCGCATTACCTCAACCGATAAAGATGAAAGAATGCCTCCGCCAAAAACAAAAAAATCCCTCAACCCCCGGCAAATTGGCCTCATAAAAAAATGGATTGAACAGGGTGCAAAATACGAAGGACATTGGGCTTTCACCTCCCCCCAGACACCTGTCTTGCCTAAAAATGTAGTTAAGTGGGGCCACAACCCCATCGACAATTTCACCCTAAAAAAATTGAAAACAAACGGCCTTGCCCCCTCTCCAGAAGCCGCAAAAGAAATTCTCATACGCAGGGTGAGCCTTGATCTGACCGGACTCCCCCCGACCCTCAAGGAGCTGGACGATTTTGTTAATGACAACAGCCCCAAAGCTTACGAGAAGGTCGTTGATCGACTTCTTGCCTCTAGTTCCTACGGGGAACGCATGGCCCTGCACTGGATGGATGTCGCCCGTTATGGGGACAGCAGTGTGCATCATGCCGACGGCCCCCGAACCATGTGGCCATGGCGCGACTGGGTAATAGAAGCCTATAACAATAATAAATCGTTCAAGGACTTCACCATTGAACAGCTGGCCGGAGACCTTCTGCCAGAAGCAAGCATAGCTCAAAAAATTGCCACCGGGTTTAATCGCAACCATGGAACAACCGATGAGGGGGGATTAATTGTTGAGGAATATCGCGTCGAGTATGTTGTAGACAGGGTTAAAACCACTGGAAATGTATTTCTAGGCCTGAGTATTGAGTGCGCTCAATGCCATAGCCATAAGTACGACCCCATTTCACAAAAGGAATATTACCAATTTTTTGCGTTCTTTAACAATAACTCAGACAGCGGCAAGCAAACTCGTGGGGGCAATGCCCCGCCTATGGTCGAGGTGGTTAGCGATGAAAAATTGGCTAGAATTCAAGCAGCCGAGATAAAAATAAAAGAAGCAGAAAAGAAAATCAGTGAATACAAGAAAACAGCTAATTCAGCATTCGATAAATGGGCTATCGAAGCAGCCAAGAAAGTCAGCGAACAACCTGAAGAACCTGTAGGATTATATGCACATCTACCATTAGACGGATTTAAGGATCGCAAGGCGGTAGACCTTCTGAATGAAAAGAACGAAGTTAAATGGGAAGGCAAGGGCCGCACGGTAAAAGGCAAATTCGGCAGTGCATTTCGTGTAGAAGGCAATGGCTATATTAATGCTAAAGGAATCAAACCGCCTGAATGGAATAAGCCCTTCAGTTATGGTTGCTGGGTAAAACCAGACGCAGGCAATGCAAGCGGGGCAATATTTAGCAAAATGAACGAATCCAACTCCTACCGTGGCTTTGATCTATGGCTTCAAGGTGGTGCACCCGGCACACATATCATTCATAAATGGCAGGAAAATGCGGTAAAGGTAGTGGGCAAGACGAAAACCAAAGCCAAACAATGGTCCCATATTTTTGTGACCTATGATGGGTCAGGCAAGGCATCAGGCACCAAAATATATTTAAACGGCAAACTCGAGGCTCATAATATTGAGGCTGACGGGCTCAATGGCAGCATTCAAACCCCCAACGATTTTCGAATAGGAAGACGTTCGAACTCGGCTCACGCCAACAATATTGAAATAGATGATGTCCGAATCTACAACCGCACTCTGAGCGCTTCTGAAGTAGCTTCGCTTGCCGGCAATGACCCTGTTGCGCCTCTTCTAGCAATTGCTCCTGACAAACGTGATACGAAGCAAACAGCAACATTGCTTAACCATTATCTCAATAATATCGATAAAAACTTTCAAAAACTGACGGCCGAAAAGAGCTCTGCTGAAAAAGAGAAAAGTGAAGCCAGCAAAAACAAGATCACCACTATGGTAATGGGTGATTTGCCAAAAATGAGGACAACATATCTCTTGGAACGTGGTCATTATGAGCACCCGAATAAGGAAGAGGAAATTAAAGCAAATGTACCTAGCTTTCTGCCTGCCATGCCAAAGGATGCTCCAGCAAACCGCCTTGGGCTCGCACAGTGGCTAACCCAACCCGATCATCCACTTACTGCACGTGTTGCTGTTAATCGTTACTGGTCGCTTCTCTTTGGAAAAGGCATTGTCTCCACGGTTTCGGACTTCGGAACACAAGGCGAATGGCCAACGCATTCGGAACTATTGGATTGGCTGGCGACAGACTTTGCAAACAATGGTTGGAATATTAAGCGCACAATTAAACAAATGGTGATGAGCGCCACCTACCGGCAATCCTCAAAATTGAATAAGGACCTATACGCCAAGGATCCACAAAACCGTTTGTTATCAAGAGGGTCCAGGTTCAGGCTTCAGGGCGAATTTATTCGGGATAACGCTCTATCTGTAAGCGGTCTACTGGTAAACAAAGTTGGCGGCCCGGGGGTTAGGCCCTATCAACCACCCGGACTATGGAATGAAGTCAGTCTCAGCGGTAATGTCCGCTTCAAACAGGATGCTGGTGAAAACCTTTACCGCAAAAGTATGTACACCTACTGGAAGAGATCTGCCCCGGCCCCCTCAATGACTATTTTTGATGCCCCGACCCGCGAGAAGTGCACGGTACAACGCCCCCGCACCAATACCCCTCTGCAAGCACTGGTCACCCTAAATGATCCGCAGTTTGTCGAGGCAGCCCGCAACCTTGCAGAGCGAATGATCAAGGAGGGAGGAAAAACCCCGAAAGAACGTGTAGCATTTGGCTACCGTCTGGTTACCGCACGCACACCCAAGGCCATTGTTTCGCAGATACTCGAAAGTGCCTTTAATGAGGAGTTTGATAATTACAGCAAAAATACCGAAGCTGCGGCCAAACTGATTGCAACCGGTGAATCCAAGAGCGATGAATCAATCAACAACGCCGAACACGCAGCCTGGACAATAGTTGCCAGCATGTTGCTTAATTTGGATGAAGTAATCACAAGACTCTAGCCAAACCATGGACCCTATATACGAAAACGGACTCCTACAAACCCGTAGAGAGCTTATTTTTAATGCAGCCAAATGTCTGGGCGGCGCAGCTCTGGGATCCCTAATGGCGCCTAAAACTATTGCCTCGCCCAGCACAAATCCATACGGCGGATTACCGGGCATACCCCACTTTGCTCCCAAGGCAAAACGCGTCATCATGTTATTCTTCTCTGGCGGGCCCAGTCATATAGACATGTTTGATTATAAGCCTGCCATGAGGAATTTTCATGGCGAAGAGCTTCCCGATTCAGTTCGTAACGGACAACGTCTCACAACAATGACCAGCGGCCAGAAATCATTTCCCTGTGTCGCCCCCATGTTCAAATTTAAACGCATGGGTGCACACGGTACGTGGGTCAATGAAACTCTACCCCATATAGGAAGCATCGCTGATGACATTACCATCGTTAAATCGATGCATTCCGAGGCAATCAACCATGACCCAGCCATTACCTATATTCTCACCGGCACCCAGCAGCTGGGTAAACCCAGTTTTGGATCATGGATTAGTTACGGACTAGGCAGCCCGAATAAAAACCTGCCTTCTTATATCGTAATGATCTCCCGAGGCTCAGGAGCAGCCAACCAAGCCCTCTATTCGCGCCTGTGGAGCAGCGGCTTCCTCCCAAGCAAACACCAAGGAGTAAACCTCAGAAGCGGCAAAGAGCCCGTTCTTTACTTGAAAGACCCTGAGGGAATTGACCGCGACTTACGACGTCGGATGCTTGATGGAATTTCCAAGATAAATCAGGAACAATTCGATGAATTCGGTGATCCAGAAACTCAAACGCGCATCTCGCAGTATGAGATGGCCTTCAGGATGCAATCTAGCGTTCCGGACCTCATGGATGTGTCCACTGAGCCCAAAGGAATAATGGATCTGTATGGCCCGGATGCCAATCGTGCAGGTTCTTTTGCGCGCAACTGTATCCTCGCCCGCCGAATGGCCGAACGTGGCGTACCCTTCATTCACTTGTTCCACCGAGGCTGGGACCACCATGGAGGCCTTCCGGGCAAGTTCCCCAAGCAATGCAAAGATATCGATCAGCCAGCTGCGGCACTTGTTAAAGATCTTAAACAACGTGGAATGCTGGATGAAACATTGGTTATATGCGGTGGAGAATTTGGCCGTACCATCTATTCTCAAGGTAAATTAACTAAAACCAATCACGGACGCGACCATCACAGTAGATGCTTTGCAACCTGGATTGCCGGGGGTGGATTTAAAGCGGGTTACGAGCATGGGGAAACAGACGACCACAGCTATAACATAGTTAAAGACCCGGTGCATATTAATGATCTCAACGCCACCTTACTGCAGCAAATGGGAATTGACCACGAAAGGCTTACCTACCGCTTCCTAGGCCTAGACCAGCGCCTGACAGGCGTTGAAGGAGCTAAAGTGATCCCGCAATTGGTTGCATAGATCTCAAGACCCAACGCCTTCAGGCACAAGCTCATCATCAGAGCCACCTTCTTCAGGTTCATCACTATCAGCCTCCTTCATTACACCATCAACAATGGCTGCTCCCACTGAATCTCCGAAGCAATTAACTGCGGTACGGAACCTGTCCAACAACCAATCAACCATCAAGATTAAACCAATCGCCTCCACTGGAAGTTTTGCTGCGGTTAACACGATCATCATTGTCACCAAGCCAGCTTCAGGGATTCCTGCGGCCCCAATGGCTGCTAAAGTTGCAGTCAAAGCAATGATCATTTGGCCTTTTAGAGTGATGTCAATGGTTGGGTCAAACGCCACATAAATCTGGGCGATGAATATAGCAGCCGCCGCTTCATACAGTGCTGTACCATCCATATTAATCGTTGCCCCTAAAGGGAGTACGAATTTTGTAGATTTTTTTGAAATGCCAGCCTTATCGACCGCACATTCCATAGTTACAGGCAGCGTTGCAGAAGAACTTGCCGTGGAAAAAGCAGTAAGTACTGCCTGTGACATATTCTTAAAAAATGTGAAGGGATTCTTCTTTGTGAAAAACCAGTATATTGCAAATAGAGTTATAAATGCATGAAACCCTAAGCCTAATAATATTGTCAGAATATAATAACCTTGCTGACCAACCATCTCTCCAAGTTTCCCCTCTAAATTGGCATGACCAAACTTTCCAGCAACCAAACAGAAAATGCCGATGGGGGCGATATTCATGAGCAGCATCACAAAAGACATTAGTGCCTCATTGCCCTGGCCTATCATCCTATTAATCGCAAAAACTTTATCGCCCATAGTCGTCAACATGGCAGCAAAAATAATACTGAATACAATTAAAGGCAGTAGATTCATGTTAGAAGCAGCCTTAAATAGATTATCAGTTACAAGCATCTTGAGCATGTTCTGAATAATATCCCAAATTGTCGGCTCTTTATTTACGCCGAGAAATTCTTTTTCCCGAACAATAGCATCTTTTGCCTCTTGAAGATTATAAGACGCAATTTGGAAATCTTGTTTTAGTATTTCACTGTCAGAATTTTCCTTTAAATCAGATTCAGCCCGATCATAAAGTATTTGAGCAAATTTCAACTCGCCCTCAAGTTTTTTCAAACCGTCCCCTTGAAGCCTTTTTCTTTCTTCCAGAGCTTTGCGTGCTTTTTCGTCTTTGGCCGCCGCCTTATTTATCTTTTCTTGTATTTCCTTCTTCTTCTTGTCGATCTCGACTTTTAGCTGGCCGTACTCTGCGGAACCCTTTTCAACCTTCTTAATCTTTACCTGCAGCCCTTCAAGGTCCTTGTTTACCCCGGGCTTAATGATATTCACAACAATCAGCCCTACCAACACAGCCAAGACTGTTGTACACATATAGTAACCAATTGCATAAGCCCCAGGCTTACCTAATTTGCGTACATCCCCTAAACCAAGAATACCACTCATAACGGACATAACCACAAGCGGAACCACCATCATCATGAGAAGACTGAGGAAGACTTCGCCGCCGACATCGAATTTGACTGCTATTTCAGGCGCAAAATAGCCCGTTGCAATTGCCGCAATAATTGCGCCGATGATATAGTAGGTCAGATTGCCGTGACCGTCAGATTTTTTTTCGCTCATAAATAAATTTATAATAAGCGTTGGGTGTGCACAAACTAACTACGTATATTCAGGAGCGCAATTGTTTTTCCTCCACAGACCCAAGACATCCAGCTGGAGCTGACTGGCACGAACCCTCATCACTGCCATCTCCTCCATTGAATTTCTCAAATTTTGGAACCAACAAAATAGCCAGTACCAATTGAAATAAATGGTATAAAACCAAAGGCACTGCCCCATAAGGGTTGGACTGAAAGAAGTTGTTCCAAATGTAAATACCATTAGGAAGTGTTTTTTGAGAACCGCAAAATATCACAGCTGTTTTTTCCGGCCATCCGAGTTTTAATAGATTCGAAATCATTACGGTGAAGCCAAGCAAAAACAAATGCAGCAGAATGCAGGCTGCTGAAAATCTTATCACCAAGGATGCATCTGTCATAAGCTGACCAGCCCCGGATGCAAATCCGGTGTACACAAATAGTAGGATGATCATTTGAGGAATTAGTTTAATTGCCGGCATCACGGGCTCGGCTTTTTCCCAAATAAATTTTCTTAAAATTTGCCCTATCATGACCGGCACCAAAACAACTAGAACCATTTTGGAGATCATTTCGTAAACCTGGAATTCAACATTTGCATCAACTGATATCCTCAATATATAGGGGGTGAGAACCACCGTAGTTGAATTAGATATAAGCGTACAAATCAACGCCAGTTCCCTATTGCCACTCGCCATCATAGTCAGCGCAATGGCCGAAGCAAGACTGCTGGCCTGCGCTGCCATTATCATCATAGCAGTAACAAAATGCACATCACCTTCAGGGGCAAACAGGCGCGCCAATACGTATGCAATGGCGGGACTCAGGATATACGTACAAAAAATAACCGGAGCAATTGCACGAATATTAAACGACTGCTTTACGAGCATTGAGGTATCCATCGTAAAGCCTGCAATTCCCAGCATAGCCCCTACACATACTGGAACAGCCCATTTGTTTTGTTTAATTGAAATGCCGAACTCCGGCGCCAAAAGGCCAATTGGAATAAGAATAATTAACCCAGCGAGAAACCAATACCTGCCAAGCCCATCACGATTCATCTGACTCCCATGATACGATAAATATCACGAACCAATACGGTCATATTCGGAGGGCGTTTCTCAGGAATGAAGTCCAAGCATTTAATGATCAATTCATCCAGCTTGATTGGGATATTCGAATTAAAATTTCTCAATTCACGTATCCGATATCTTTGATTGAGCTGATTTGCCAGCATCGCTTTCTGCGTTTGCCCTTCAAAGGGTTTCACACCGGTCAAAAGTTCATAAACCGTGACCCCAAAAGCGTAAACATCAGCCCGGTGATCAAATTTCCAGCCATTCATTAATTCGGGCGACATATAGAAGGGTGTTCCCGATTTTTTTTCTAGTTTAGTTGGCTTATCTGGAATCAAATGAGCCGTATCAAAGTCACATAAGTATGATGTGCCGCCCCGGCTTACAATTAAATTCTCAGGCTTAATATCCAAATGCATAAACCCATTATCATGCAAATGTTCTAATGCAGTCGCCAATTCCACGACAATGTCAGAAAGGATTTCATCCAGTCGTGAATCCTTGCGGACCATCATCTCCCGAAGACAGCAACCCTCAATATACTCAATAACAATATACTCACGCCCCTTCTCTTTCCCTTTCGAAATAAAGCGAACGATATTGGGGTGCTCCGGCAAAGATTCCATAATCTCACAGCCTCGACGGAAGAGCTTGGGGCCCGAGGAGCCGGCACGAAAGCTATCATGCATCACCCTTAAAGCAACAATCTGACCATCGGAGTCACTAGCCAGCCAAATTGTAGCCAACCCTCCTTTGGCAATTCGCTCCACCAGACGGTAGGAGCCAAATTTCTTGTTCTCAACAAGTTCGATAATAGACCTCCAAAAAGTGCTAAACGCGGCCCGCATCGAACTATTTTAGTACCATTGATTCAATAAAAATCTCTTGGCCTTAGACTGAATGCTGTGTAGTGACATTGTTAGGTCGTGCGCAATACGATTGCCATCTTCATATACATCATAGCCGTCTTTTTCGGAGCAGCCCTGCTCGCCCCGATAATCTGGATGGGAGTTTTCTCTGATGCCCCTATCCTTAGTTTTTTAAATTTCCTCGAATCCCATGACGACTTTCATCGATATTACAATCGTTGCCTGATGATCCTCAGCCTATCAGGTTTATGGATTCTTTGGCGAATAACCAACATTGAATCTTGGCGTGAGCTGGGATGGGCAAAATTCGATGATAACAGGTGCATCCCTGGCTACGGGCTGATAATTGGATTAACATCACTTACCGCAATTGCTGCTCTTGCCTTGATTTTTGATGCCCGGGAATTTCGGAATGACATTCATTCCTCCGACTGGATTCGACATGGCATAAATACTTTAAGTGCTGCTATTCTTGTTGGAATAATAGAGGAAACCTTATTCCGAGGAATGCTTTTCAGCCTTCTTAAGCGCGATATGAACTGGCGAGTTGCAGCAGTAGTCAGCGCAATCATTTTTGCCAGCGTTCACTTCATTGACCAGAGACCAACGATCAGCGAAATAACATGGTCCAGTGGTTTCACCGCATTCCCCCAATTTATTCATGATTTTGAGTCTGACCCACATTGGGTCGCCCATTATTTTAACCTAACTCTTGCAGGACTGATCCTTGCAGGAGTCTTGCAACGTACAGGCAACATTTACTGTTCCATCGGCATCCACTCCGGATGGATTATTGCAACAAAAACAACCGGGTTCCTCACCAATCCAATCAACACCCATGTTTTATGGGGAGAAGGCAAGATCAGCGATGGGTGGGCCGCCACCCCCTTGCTTGGGATCATGACTTGGTATATTTTGAGGCCTAATGAAGGACAGTCTGACATGGAGCCTGATCAAACTAGTTGATTCATTATCTTTTCCGGAGGTTTGCCAGATATGTCACCAAAACCACGCCAGCAGCACAGATGGTTTTGCGTGCAAACGCTGCAAAAACAATCTTCAGCACATTAAGCCCCCTTGGTGCAGCTTGTGCGGACTGCCGCAAATAACCCCTTCGATCAACTCGGACGTATGCAATGACTGCATTAAGACAAAATACAGTTTTTCCAAAGCACGGTCCATATTTGCAGCCAACCACCTCCCTCGAGAAGTCACTCACCGGCTCAAATACAGCCGACATGATTTTTTTGAGCCATTACTTAAAGAATGGCTCTTGAAGGCATTACAACTAGATTTGAACCTTCAACCTTTGGCTGTCATACCCATCCCCCTTCATGAACATAAAAAAAGAGAAAGAGGTTTTAATCAATCCGACACAATAGCTCGGATCTTTGCATCTATCATCAATACACCCGTTGAATATAACCTCCTAAAACGTGTAACAGCTACTGAATCTCAAACCCACCTTTCAAGATCTAGGCGCATTTCAAATGTTAAGAACGCATTTATCTGCCCAGAGCCCCCGTCTAAAAGATGTTTTTTGCTCGTTGACGATGTAATGACAACGGGGGCTACTGCCGACGCCTGCGCAAAAACCCTTATTTCCAGCGGAGCCTCTTCAGTAGAAATACTTACGATAACCCGAGGAACAAACTATTAATTTAGGCTTGAGGCCAACACCTATAACCCATCACCATGTTTCAGCGAACATTTGAAGCCTAAATGGCAGATACTCCAAAAAAAACATTAGGCCTAGAGACCGCTGAGCCAGCGGTAACCCCCCCTCCTGCAGACGTAGAAAACGCAATTGAAAAGAACCCGGTTAACCCAGAGCCGGGCCGTAAACGAGAAATCCCACAAGGGCTCTGGACCAAATGCCCCAGTTGTGAGGAAATGATTTTCGACAAGGAGCTAAAGGAAAACCTCAAGGTTTGCCCCCACTGTACCCACCATTTCCCAACAACAGCCTGGAACCGCATAGAGTCTCTAATAGAAACTGGTTCTTTTAAGGAGTACGACGAGAAGATGACCAGTGTTGATACACTGGAATTCACAGGCACTGCTGCCTATGCCGAAAAGCTGGATAAACATCGTGAGAAAACCGGCCTTAAAGATGCCGTGATTACCGGGGTAGGAAAAATGGGAAGTCACCAAGTAGCACTTGGAGTGATGGACTTCAACTTTCTTGGCGGATCAATGGGATCTGTAGTGGGCGAAAAGATTACCCGGATTATCGAAGCTGCTACCCAATTATCACTTCCAGTAATAATTATTAGCAGCAGCGGAGGAGCCCGCATGTACGAAGGGATGTTCAGCCTGATGCAATTGGCTAAAACCAGTGCAGCCATAGCTTACCACGGAAGGAAGGGACTGCCATATCTTAGCGTTTTAACCCATCCAACCACTGCCGGCGTGATGGCGAGCTACGCCAGTCTTGGTGATCTAATCATTTCCGAACCGAAAGCAATGATAGGGTTTGCTGGCCCCAGGGTGATTAAGGACACGACCCAAAGCGAACTCCCCGAAGGATTTCAAACGGCTGAGTTTTTGATGGAACGAGGGCTGATTGATTCAATCATCAGCCGAACGGAAATGAAGTCGCGCATTACAGAGTATCTGGACTACCTGTGCCTGAATATTAAACGGGATTAAAGCTTCGGCTTAAGCCTTTTTTGAATTAATTCAGACGCTCCCTTGTCGCCAAACGCCCCTACGCGAATCGCAACTTCTGTATGTTCCGGCGATCTGGCTTTCACCTCGAAAGTCACCCGCCCAAAGTCACCATCAGCAACTATGGTTCCCTTAAAGGCTTTCTGCTCCTTTCTGGAGATAGTAAATTTCATCTCCTGACACGTCTCCTCGACCGCCTTGAAAACTAATTCAAATGATTTTCTTGAATCAACCTTCAACGCTCCTTTCACATACATTCCCGCTGCCGCCCCCGCTCCGACAGCACCGACCACACAACCGGTTTGAACAATAACAGTTACTAATGAAATAAAAAAAACAAGAACGTACTTAATCTTCATAACCCTCCTTGCGCATCCTAACACTGTCGTTACAGTACGAACCTGACTCATCATAGTCAAGCCGGTCGGAACCGCGTTATTCACACTGCATACTTGATTTGCCTTTTTAGTAATGAGAACCTCGGAAAGAAGGTGGACCATTCGAATCTCAATCCTGATGAAAGCAGCGCTCGAAGATGGGCGAATTCTGGAGCGCGTGAAGCACAGGAAATGCATTCGCAAATTGAGGACTTGATCAAACTTGGTGCAATTGCTTCCAACAATCCATTTGCTGCTTTTTGTGAGAAATCCAGCGACAACAATAACCCAATAACCGTATATGGACTAAGTGTGCAGGATGCGCGCCTCCTCGAACCGATTAATGGTATTGTTCGAGATACTGGTGAGCCTTTAATAATTGAAGACATACTCAAAGATGAACGAACAAAGGGGCTGCCCGGACTAGAAAACGGAAAATTACACTGTTATGCAGGTTTTCCAGTGAACTTACCAAACAAGATTGTCAATGTGTTTTGGGTTGCCAGCAATAAGCCCGGCAAAATTAACGAAGAACAAGAAGGCGTGTTACGCCTTACTGCAAACAACATCAAATCCATTCTAAGAAACATAAATCAAATCCAGAAATTAAAGGATGAAAACTCCGAACTGCTAATCCAAGAAATAGGTGCAGAGATAGCAGAGGAAAAATACCGGAGCATATTTGAAAATGTTCAGGAAGGAATATTCCAATCAACAGAAGATGGTAAATTTATATCAGCAAACCCAAAGCTCGCCGAAATATATGGCTTTGATTCCACTGATGCATTAATCGCAGGATTCTGCAATATAGCTCATGACGTGTATGTGGAACCCCTCCGGCGCGAGGAATTTATGCGTCTCATGGGTGAAAATGATGTAATTCATAATTTCGAATCAAAGGCGCGAAAGCAAGACGGCGGGATAATCTGGATATCAGAAAATGTTCGCGCCGTAAGAAATCAGAACGGCCAACTCCTCTATTACGAAGGAACCGTTGTTGATATTACAGAACAAAAACGGACAAGCGAAGCCCTAAGAGAATCAGAACTCCTTTATCATTCCTTAGTGGAATCAATCCCACAAAACATTGTCCGAAAGAATCTTGAGGGGGAATTCACCTTCGCGAACCAGAAATTCTGCCAAATAATAGGGAAGCCCATGGAAGAAATCCTGGGACAAACCGACTACGATCTATCCCCAAAACATCTAGCCGATAAGTACCGACGCGACGATTTACGAGTCATTGATACAGGAGAGCCCTACGCCACCACAGAAATCCATACCGGAAGTGGTAAAGAGAAAAATAATATTTATATCGAAACGGTTAAGACACCCCTGCGAGATCCTACGGGAAACATTACCGGCATTCAATGTATGTTCTGGGATGTTACTGAACGCCACCAAATCGAGGAGCAATTAGCCTATGAAAGAGATCTGCTAAGCGCACTTCTGGATAATGTTCCTGACCGAATCTACATCAAAGACACGGAATCCAGATTTATCAAAGGAAGCACGGCACTCGCAAAAAGACTGGGCCTGAACTCCGCTGAGGATTTTATCGGAAAAACCGATTATGATTTCCACCCGAGCACCCAAGCTAAAAATTTCCATGAGGATGAACAGAGAGTAATACTCACGGGAAATCCCATAGTTAACAAAGTCGAGCAACAAACAGATGAAACTGGCCGTGAGATCTGGGCCTCAGTAACCAAAGTACCCTTCTCAAACCGTTCAGGCATTATTACGGGAATCATAGGAATTTCACGGGATATAACTGCCTTGAAACTGGCTGAAAGGGAAACTGCTAGAGCTCGTGACTTAGCACTTGAAGCAGCTCAAATGAAGGCGAGATTCCTAGCGGTAATGAGTCACGAAATACGAACCCCAATGAACGGAATCATTGGAATGATTGATCTACTGTTGACTTCCGACCTCTCCGAGGAACAAAAAGAGTATGCCGACACGGTCCGCACAAGTGCCGACGCTCTCCTTGATATCCTAAATGATATTCTCGATCTATCCAAAATCGAAGCTGGCAGGCTGGAACTGGAAAAGACTGAATTCTCTCTCCGGAAAGTCGTAGAGGAAGCAGTAGAACTACACGCACTCCGAGCCGAGACTAACCACATTGAGTTAAATTGCTATATCCCCCCACCTTTGGACATGCAATATTCCGGTGATGCGGGTCGAATAAGGCAAATCCTACTCAACCTCGTAAGCAACGCGGTGAAATTCACCGAAAAAGGCGAAGTGCAAGCATCAGTGCAACTACTCGAATCCACCGAACAAGAGGTACGCCTACAGTTTACGGTCAAGGATTCAGGCATCGGCATCAGTCCTGAAATGAGCGAAAAGGTTTTTGATGCTTTCCGGCAGGCAGACGGCTCCACAACACGCCGGTACGGTGGGACTGGACTGGGCCTCTCGATTTCCAAACAACTCACCGAAATGATGGATGGCGAGATGTGGGTTGAAAGCAAGCCTGGAAAAGGTTCTCAATTCCATTTCACTGTTCTACTTAAAAAAACAGCCACTTCAGAGCCTTCCTATGCTGAAGAACTAAAAACCAAAAATCTTCTGCTTATTATACCAAATGAATTCGCACGCACGAGTATTTCGAAATACGCCGAAAACATAGGCCTCTGTATCACCACGGAGTCATCAGGCACAGCGGCTCGCGATATTCTAAACAATGATAAGAGTTATGATATTATCCTGCTCGACCTCAACCTGGAAGACGCAGATTGCTTGGATCTTGTTCAAGAAATTCAAGCTACCCCGGAACAGAGTAAAGCAAAAATCGTGCTTTTGACAAACCGAAAGCACAAAGTGGACTCCAACATACTAAGAACTCTTGGCATCAGTGGAACATTATTAAAGCCTGTTCGCCTTGAACGACTGCATCAATCCCTGCATAGCGCCCTCACCGGAAAACCACACTCCCCAAAGACTATAATAGAGCCGGACGGCACCCCGCACGGATCACTCAGGATTCTCGTTGCCGAAGACAACCCCATCAACCAGAGGGTCGCCACATTGCAGCTCACCAAACTTGGCCATCGTGTTGATATTTGCGAAGATGGTCAGGCGGTTCTTGACTCAGATTTAGACGACTTCGATATTATATTAATGGATTGCCAAATGCCTGTCCTCGACGGCCTGGAAGCCACCAGAAAGATTCGTGAAATCGAATTAAGCACAAAGAATACTAGACCCGTTTACATCATTGCCATGACGGCAAACACTCAAGAGGACGATCGCGCCGCATGCCTTGAAGCAGGCATGGATGACTTCATATCAAAGCCTGTCCAATTGAAGGAACTACAGACTGCTCTTAATCGATCGCTCGGCATCAATCCTGGACCACCAGATAACAACACAACAAATCCACTTCTAGCTACAGCACAAATTGATCAACTTAGGGGCAATGGTCAAGATGACGATTTCAAAGAGATCATATCAATGTATATTGAGCAGACCGGTGAACAACTTAGCGCCCTAGAAAATGCAGTAAATGAAAAAGATGTTGAGGCAATAAGCAGTAAAGCCCATCAGATAAAGGGGAGCAGTGCGAACCTAGGAGCCATCCAGATTTCCGATCTGTGCTCCCGGCTTGAAGATAACGCGAAGGATGGCAATTTATCTTCCACCGACCAATTGTTTGATGAAATACATGGAACATTTGATCGTACAAAGGTCCAATTACTGGCCCTCTTGGAGGAATGATAAATCAACGTTTTGACAATCCTAACACCCTCCCATTACCATAAGGCAGATGGACGTCCTGCACGCGCCATGGCGCATTGAATACATTCTTAGCCCTAGTAAAAACACCGGCAATGCGTCACTCTTTACGCAACTCGCCCAATCGCAAGACGACGCTGAAAATTATGTCATAACCCGCTCTAAACACGGGTTCGTTGTTCTCAACACATATCCCTACAGTGGAGGACATTGTCTAGTTGTCCCATACAAACAAGCTGGAGACCTGTCTGATCTCAACGACGACGAGAACATGGACCTCATTAGACTTATACTAAAAACCAAAAAAGCAATCGAATCCAGCATGAATCCGGACGGATTTAATATCGGTTTGAACTTGGGAAGTGCTGCCGGGGCTGGCATTACGGAACATCTTCACTGGCACATTGTCCCCAGATGGACCGGGGACACCAACTTCATGCCCGCCATCGGGCAAACTTCTGTTTTACCCGAAGCCCTTTCCGAAGCAGCAGACAAAATCAGATCTGCCATCGAGGAATAATGGAAACGATCACTCTACAGTATGAAAATGCACGGGAAGCCCAGAAACTTTTCGGAAACAATCCAACCAACCTTAGGTTAGTACAGGATGAAATAGGCATCACCGTCACTTCAAGGGATGGCTGGATCAAGCTTGAAGGCGATGAGAAACCCCTTGAGCAAGCCAGAGGCGTTTTCAACTCTCTTCAAAACCTCATCAATTCAGGGCAACCGCCCCACCGATTGGATATCATTAGAGCGATTGAAACAGTAAAGAACTCTGGCTCCGATGCATTAATGAGCATCGGCTCAATGCAAATCATAACCTCTCCGCGGAAACCGCATATTATTTCAAAAACAATTGGGCAAAAGGAATATATTCAATCCATTGACGAACACGACATAACCTTTGGTGTTGGCCCTGCAGGCACAGGAAAGACCTATCTGGCAATGGCAATGGCCCTTCGAGCGTTACACCGGGGCGATGTCTCACGCATCATCCTGACTCGACCCGCTGTTGAAGCCGGAGAAGCCCTTGGATTTCTCCCCGGGGATCTCAAGGAAAAACTCAGCCCGTATTTGAGACCCTTACATGACGCCTTGTTGGATATGATCCCGATCGAAGAAATGCAGAAATATATGGAACGCGAGACCATTGAAATAGCACCGCTCGCCTATATGCGTGGACGAACGCTCAATAACGCCTTTGTTATCCTTGATGAATCACAGAACTCCACAAACGAACAAATGTTTATGTTTTTAACCCGACTTGGATTCCACTCTAAAGCCGTGATTACCGGTGACCCCACTCAAACAGACCTCCCTCACTCCAGACAATCTGGACTAACTGAAGCACTTTCATTGCTTGCAGACACCGAAGGCATAGCGATAAACAAATTCACAGAAAAAGATGTAGTCAGGCATCCTCTGGTACAAAAAATTATCACTGCCTACGAGCCCAAGCGAAAACAAGCATGAAAACATTGAGCGTCATTAACAAACAACGACTCCATCGGATTGCCATACCAGAATTCCAGAAAATAGCAAAGATCGTCATAGAAGAAATACTTGGACTTGAATTATATAATATATCAGTTGCATTCCTAAACCCTAAATGCATGGCCGAAATCAATATGAAACATCTCGAGCACGAAGGCCCAACGGATGTCATCACTTTCGATTATTCCTCAGAATCAATCCTTGAAGGTGAATTACTGATTTGCCCCAGCGTAGCCGAGAAACACTCTGTTCAACACAATGTTTCCTTAGGGAACGAGTTGGCCCGGTATTATATACACGGAATTCTCCACCTGATCGGATATAATGACAAAACTCCAAACGACGGAAAAATAATGAAACAAAAGGAAACCTTAATCCTAGGGCAACTTGCAGAACTCTTCTCTCTAGAAAAACTGGTTCATGGATGAGGCTACACAGGCAATCGTCCTCCGTATCCGACCTTTGTCAGATTCAAGCCTGATTGTCCATTGGCTTACCAGACAGCACGGGCGACTAAGCACTGTCGCAAAGGGCGCCCGGCGACCCAAGAGCCCTTTCCGTGGAATAATCGACCTTCTGTTTGAATCGGAAATCTCCTTCTCCAAAAGTCGACACTCCAGTCTGCACGCCTTGCGGGAGGTGAAACTGATCAATACCCACTCAAGCCTCCATCAGGACATAAAACGCCTTCAATTACTGGCCTACGCAACCCGCCTGCTGGAAAAATGCACTGAACCTGAACATCCTTTGCCCGGAATTCATGCTATTATCTCAACTCTCCTAACGCATTTGGATATGCACCCCGTAAGACCCGCATTAGTTTATGCATTTGAAATTAAATTATTGAACGAATTAGGGTTTAACCCTCCATTAACTGACGATCGTCTTTCCGAGGAATCGGCCAAATTAATGGAACAGTTGTCGGTGCTTAATTGGGTAAGCATAACTGAATTAAAACCCAACCGTTCGGGGGCAGAAAAACTATCAAAATTCCTCGAGGAGTTTATCCAGCACAACCTTGAGCATGCCCCTAAAGGAAGAAGTCAACTTTTATCCCTATAAAGCAGCCTCAACAGGATCCACCCATAAGTCGCGTTCTTTTATTAAGTCCACCAAACTTTCTACAGCATCAGTTTCAGGGACATTAAAACGGACCGCTTCCTTTCCTACATAGAGGTTTATTTTCCCAGGAGCCCCACCTACATATCCAAAATCTGCATCAGCCATCTCCCCCGGTCCATTTACAATGCACCCCATAATCGCTATCTTCACACCTTTTAGATGCCCTGTCCTTTCCTTAATCGCCGCAGTTACATCCTGAAGATCAAACAAAGTCCGCCCACAGCTGGGGCATGCCACATAATCTGTTTTAACTGAACGGCAACCTGAAGCCTGGAGAATATTATAGGCCAGTTTTAAGGATTTCTCCGCTCTACGCTCACCACGAATTAGAATCACATCCCCTATCCCATCACACAACAACGATCCAATTACCACTGAAGCACGCAGTAATGCAGTTTCTGATTTCAAAGGATCTGCATCAATCGTCAGGCAATCCTTCAACAAAACCGGATTGTTTCTACCCTGATCCTTAAGTCGCGCGGCAAGCAACCTAAATGCAGCGATGACCGGTAGGGTCAACCCATCGACCACGGTAATCAGCTGCGCCTCACTTCCAATCTCAAAAGGCCCGCGAGGATCAACCTCCAGCACATCAATTTGCTCATAAATTGCCTCAGGCTTTACGTCATCCTCCGGACTTGTTTTTTGCATCAACTCAGCCCAAACAGCCTCGGTAACCGCAACACGAACCGTTTGATCTCCGCCACATTTTACATTCTCATTAATATCAATTTGTTCAGTAGAGCGGCGGGAATATTCAAAAGGATTATAAGGTAACGGCAATCCTGAAAAGTTATTTTCTTGAGATATAAGTTCCGGGATTTGCGCAATCAAGTCATTGCACACAGCTATTTCATTTGTTGAATCCTCTGTGAGTGATACGCGAATTGTATCCCCTAATCCGTCGCACAAGAGCGACCCGATCCCAATGGCACTCTTAATTCTACCATCCTCACCCTCCCCGGCCTCCGTTACCCCCAAATGAAGTGGATAATTCCAATCAGGCCCAAGTTCCGTTAAACGGGCAGTCAACAATCGGTAACACTCAATCATTACCTTGGGATTGCTGGACTTCATGGAGAACTTAAAATTATGAAAATCGCGCACACGCGCTATTCTGGCGAACTCCAAAGCACTTTCCACCATACCGCGCGGGGTATCCCCATAACGGTTCATAATCCGATCACTCAGGGACCCATGATTTGTCCCAATACGCAACGCCCTCCCCAGTTTTTTGCACTCTTCAACCAGCGGCCCAAACTTCTCTTCTATACGATCTAACTCCTCTGCGTACTCTTCATCTGAATATTCCCGAACAGCAAATTTTTTTGAGTCTGCATAATTCCCCGGGTTTACGCGAACCATCTCACACCACTTGACAGCCTCCATTGCAGCCTCAGGCTTGAAATGTATATCAGCAACAATGGGGACATTCGAACCTCTTTCCCGTACTCCCGCCACAATATGCTCCAAATTGGCAGCGTACTTCCGTGTCTGTGCAGTTATCCGTACTATTCGACACCCGGCAGCAACCAAGCTCATTGATTGAGCAATACAGGCTTCAGTATCCAAGGTGCTACTGGTTAGCATGGATTGTGGAATAACTGGATTCTCCCCCCCCACAACAACCCCTCCATTTGCAGGATCCCCGACTACCACCGGTCGCGATTCTCGGCGTTCATACCGATACGGTGAATCGCAATACTCCACCTCAACCCCCTGAACTGGATGTATTTTCAACCTGCGTGTCCCGCTTGAATATTTCATGCAACAGTGGCACCCGTTTCACATCCGCAAATGTTACATAAACGAAAAAACACAAGAGCAAGGCAGCAAACGCGGTTGTTGCCCACTCCTGAACCCTGACACTAACCGGCTCTTTACGAATCCATTCAATAATAGACATTAGAATATGGCCACCATCTAAAACCGGCACCGGTAAAAGGTTTAGGATCGCAAGATTTATATTCAACAGCACCAGAAAGCCAAGAGCCAACATTATGCTATGGTTCACCTGAATTGCCAGCATGCCAAAAATACCAACTGGCCCACTTAAATCCTTCGCCCCCACACCGGATTCCTTACCCCTCCCAAGTGCTTTGAAGGTAATGGCAATCTTATCGAGCACATCATTTATTTGCTCGATTGGAGTTGGATGAGCAGGTTCCTTACTGTAGCGAATAGGCTCCGGCTTAAATGATAATCCGATTTCCTGTTCCAACCCAATTCCCAAGCGACCTTCAACAGGTGTTACCTCCACAATCAAAGTTTCCTTACCCCTAATAAGCTCCAATTCCAGCTTCTTTCCTTTCTCTTGTGACCGTATAATATCTATTAGCTGCAACGTGCTGGTAACATGCTTGCTTCCGGAACTTTTGATGAAATCCCCCTTCTCTATATCTACCTTGGATGCCGGAGTAGCCTTTCCATCCTCATCTTCATTAATAACCATTCCGACTTTCACCCCGGCAACATCGGGTGTTTCATATTCAAGTTCCACAACAGCTCCCTTGCGCATCACTTGAATTGTTTTTTTCTCACCCGAATTTGCCATTAACATATCGAGTAAATGATACTGACTGTATGCCTCGTTGCCGTTCACACTCTGAATCACATCTTCAGGTTCAAACCCCGCTTCACCCAATATGCTCGGAGTTTCAAAACTAAGAACTTTCAGTATATCACGACTTTCCAAGCGCAATCTCCGTATCCCTCCATCCCAGGTGTCGGCAGGTAAATCAACTTTGATCTCTTCATCTCCACGCAACAGGGTCACGTCCACTGTTTTACCGGTGCTATCCAGGACCGCATAGATCACATCCTGCCAAGTCTCGATTTCCACACCATTAACCACCTTGAATACATCCCCCGGACGAACCCCCCGCTCGAATTCCTCGGAGGACTTCCCCACATAACCTATTACCGGTTCATTAATTTGTTTCGGTATGCCAACAATCCATATGAATATTGCAATGGCAAAAGCAAATATAACATTCATTAAGGGTCCAGCAAATGCGACCAGAATCTTTGAAAAAGGAGAAACCTCTGGCAGCTCTTCTTCCGGTTCCGGATCATCGTCCTCGTTCTTATTTCCGGATTCATCCTCCTCATTAGTTTCAGGTATATCCTCTGCCTTGCCTTCAATGGCTTCACTCGTAAGCATTTGAGGTAATTTCACAAATCCTCCAGCCGGTATGAGTCGTATCGAATAAAGAATCCCGTCATGTTCCTTGCTCCATACAATTGGTCCAAAACCAATCGCAAACTCTTCAACAATTAAGCCTCGTTTAAGAGCCACCCAAAAATGCCCGAATTCATGAACAAATATCGCAGCTCCAAACAAAAGAAACACTACGGCCACTACATAAATAATGTTTAGGATTTCCATACTTTCAATGCGGTGGGGAGAATATGTCAGAAAATCACCCAGACAGCAATCCGCGAATCACAATGACAATATCAAATTACGGGCCATTTCTCTGGCCCAAGAGTCAGCCTCAAGAATCTCATCAAGTGTTGGCAAATCGGCCAACTCATGGGTATCCATCGTGTCAGACACTATTTTAGTTATTGAAATAAACTCAATCTCTTGATTACAGAAAGCTTCCACGGCAACTTCGTTGGCCGCATTGAATACAGCCGGCAAAGTGCCGCCCTTTTCCCCAGCCAACCGAGCCAGATCCAAGGATGGAAAACGCTCATTATCCGGCTCCTCAAAATCCAATCGCCCAATCGCTGCCAAATTTGTCTGCACTCGTCCACATGACACCCGGCCTGGATAAGTAAGTGCGTACTGAATCGGAAGGCACATATCCGGAGTAGATAGTTGAGCCAGCAGCGAACCATCCACAAATTCAACCATTGAGTGTATGACGCTCTGTGGGTGAACAATTACTTTCACGCGTGACATCTCTATATCGAAGAGCCATCGCGCCTCAATCATTTCAAGCCCTTTATTAAATAGAGTAGCCGAATCTATGGTGATCTTTGGCCCCATTTCCCATGAGGGATGCTTTAGCGCTTGTTCCACCGTGATGTTACTAAATTTTTCAATAGGCGTTTCACGGAAAGGCCCGCCAGATGCGGTTAACCAAAGCTGCCTTATGCTTTCAGCAGGCTTTCCTTCCAGGCATTGAAAAATCGCAGAATGTTCGCTATCCACCGGCAATACATTCACCCCGTATTTTCTGGCTTCACTCATAACCGTTTCTCCGGCCATAACCAGAATCTCTTTGGAAGCCACTGCAATGTCCTTTCCAGCACGAATGGCTGCCAAGGCCGGCTCCAAACCGGCCGTCCCCACGATTGCAATGAGAACAATATCGGCCTCCTTCATGGTCGCCAGTTCAATCAAACCATCAGCACCGCAAAAAACGTCTAGCGTGTCATCATATTCAATAGCCAACTCATTTGCCGCCTCATGATCCATCACCGAAATCATTCGAGGGGAAAACATCTCTACTTGTTCACGAAGCAAGGAGACATTGCGCCCTGCCGCCAAACCGACTAGCTCAATATCATTGGGAAGGTCTTCGGCAACCTTGCATGTGCTCGTACCGATCGAACCGGTACTCCCAAGAAGTACAACTCTTTTCATGACGGTAAAATGTACTTCAAGTATATGTACATAATGGGCGCGTTAAATAAGAGACTATCGAGCAAGTCCAAGATACCTCCCACTCCCGGGAAAAATTGACCCGAATCCTTCATATCGGCCTGACGCTTAAACAATGACTCAACCAGATCCCCAGTTACTGAGCCCACACCTAATAGCCCCGCCAGAATCAACGCATGACTCAACGGCATGGAGGCAAAATGACCTCCTGCAAAATAGTGAAAAATCCACGCTGAAATAACTGAAAAAATAATCCCACCAACAAATCCTTCCCAGGTTTTTCCCGGGCTAACACTCGGAATCATCTTACTTTTACCAATCAGCGAACCGATACAGTAAGCACCCGTATCGCTCATCTTGCTGACTATAATGAAAAACAACAACCACCACTGGCCCTCTAAATCAGGAAAATAACGAATTTTTTGCAACACATTTAATAGAAGAGCAACGTACACCACACCAAATAATGTGGATGCCAATGGGCCAATGCTCTTCTTTCCTTCAGAATAGGCGCGAAGTTGGGCAATCCCCGCAACAGGGCCCAAAACCAACAGAACTATCAACTCAATGTCCTGAGCCAACGAAATGTCCTTAAGTACGGCGAGAGACCAGAAAGATCCTCCAAGCAAGGCAAGGGAGGCAACCTGCCCCAGATTTTCAAAGGGAGCGCAACCACCTTTTCTTGCCATCTCGTAGAACTCATTTAAGGCTAAAACTCCCAGCAATATGACAATCGACCCAAAAGCCAGGAGCGACATC
>JASLKQ010000040.1 GCA_030747505.1 Verrucomicrobiota bacterium
CAAGAAACATCGTCATGTCTCCCACCACCTTGCTCGAGGGCGTCACCTTCACAATATCACCAAAGAGCTCATTAACCTCTGTGTAGGTGCGTGCCACTTCCTTCCATCGCGCACCCAAGCCCATACTCTCGGCCTGCTCACGAAGGTTGGTGTATTGCCCGCCAGGCATTTCATGCTCATAAATATCACCGATCCCGCTGCGGGGACCGGTGTCAAATGGCGCGTACACCTTGCGCACTTGTTCCCAGTAATCGGAAAACTCATTTAATGTACCAAGATTAAGCCCTGTTTCCCTCGGGGTATGGTCTAGCGCGGCTACAACACTGTTGAGATTCGGCTGACTGGTTGAGCCGGATAGAGACGCGATTGCCAAATCCACTATATCCACACCAGCCTCAGCAGCTTTGAGTACTGACGATGCATTCACTCCACTGGTATCATGAGTGTGAAAATGAATTGGCAGCCCAACTTCATCGCGCAACACCTTCACTAGCTTATGGGCAGCATAAGGCCGGCATATTCCCGCCATGTCCTTAATACACAGGGTGTGGGCCCCCATCTTCTCAAGATCCTTGGCAAGTTTAACATAGTACTCAAGCGGATACTTGTCACGTGCTGGATCAAGAATGTTGCCCGTATAACATATGGTCCCTTCGCACACCGCATGGGTATCCTGAACGGCTTCCATTGCAGCCTTAAGGTTGGGAAGGTAATTGAGTGAATCAAAAACACGGAAGATATCCATACCGTTCTCGGCTGAATGTTTTACAAATGCCTGCACCACGTTATCCGGGTAATCGGAATACCCCACCGCGTTTGAACCACGGAAAAGCATTTGAAAACAGATGTTCGGCACTGCTTCGCGCAACTGGCGAAGGCGTTGCCAGGGATCCTCACGCAGGAAACGCATGGCTGTGTCGAAGGTCGCACCACCCCACATTTCCAAGCTGAATAATTCGGGCGTACGGCGCGCAATTGCATCGGCCACATTAAGCATATCCTCAGTACGCATGCGTGTGGCAAAGAGACTCTGATGGGCATCGCGCAATGTTGTATCGGTAATCAGTAACCGCTTCTGTTTACGTGTCCATGCTGCGAACTTCTTCGGGCCCTGCTCTAACAACATTTGGCGGGTGCCTGGGGGAGGCTCCTGATCCCCTTCATATTCCGGCTCGACGATAGGGGGAAAAGGTTCCTTCACCTCAAAGCCTTTGGCTTGAGGGTTCCCATTGACCACCACATCGCCGATATAACTCAACAATCGGTTCGCCCGGTCACGCCGCGGACGAAATGCAAACAGCTCCGGCGTTGTATCAATTAACGTTGTCGTTGCCTGCCCGCTACGAAAAGTCTCATTCTTGATAACGTTCTCGATGAAGGGAATGTTGGTTTGCACTCCCCGAATCCGGAATTCCTTCAAGGCACGGCCCATTCGATCCAACGCCATAGGAAAGCTCATTCCACTGGCGGTAATCTTCACCAGTAGGGAATCATAAAAAGGCGTTATCACACTGCCTGAATCACCCTGACCGCCATCCAATCGCAGGCCGAAACCTGCAGCTGAGCGGTAGGCAATAATCCGTCCGTAATCCGGAGTAAAATTATTGGCTGGATCCTCGGTTGTCACCCGTGCCTGCACCGCATGGCCCACACACGGCACATCCTTCTGTTTGGGCAACTGCATGAGTTCACCATGAAGCTTTTCTCCCTGTGCCACCTGAATTTGTGCACGAACCAGATCGATCCCGGTAACAACTTCTGTCACCGTATGCTCCACTTGGATACGTGGATTCATTTCAATAAAATACCATGCCTTGGTATCCACATCATAGAGAAACTCAATGGTGCCTGCATTGTCATAACCAATGTGCCGGGCCAATGCCACTGCAGCAGCACACAACTCACTCCTTACACTTTCATCCAAAGCCACACTGGGCGCAATCTCCACCACTTTCTGGTGGCGCCGCTGCACTGAACAATCACGCTCATACAGGTGTAACACATTGCCGTGTTGATCACCCATAATTTGCACCTCAATATGCTTGGCCCGTGGCACATACTTTTCAAGGAACACTGCCGGATTACCAAAGGCCCGATCCGCCTCACCGCGCGCTTCATCAAGCAACCTTTCCAAGTCCTTGGCTTTCTTGACCACACGCATACCGCGACCTCCACCACCAAAAGCCGCCTTGATAATCAAGGGGAACCCGATTTCCTTGGCCACTTTCACTGCCTTAGCCCGTGTCTTCATCGGTTCATCTGTGCCTGGAAGAATTGGCACTCCTGCCGATTTGGCTAGAGCCCGCGCCTCAGTCTTGTCTCCCATTTGACGTAACAGTTCCGGCCGAGGCCCCACAAAAGTAATACCCGCCTTCCCACAAGCCTCAGCAAAATCGGCATTCTCCGCCAAAAACCCATAACCTGGATGAATAAGATTCACCCCACGTTCGGTTGCCATCTCCACGATACCTTCAATATCCAGATAGGCACCCACCGGCCCTTTCCCTGCACCAATCATGTACGCTTCATCTGCCTTAAATCTGTGAACTGCAAGCCGATCTTCCTGTGCGTAAATGGCAACAGTTCGCATGTCCATTTCCGTAGCTGCACGAAAAATACGAATAGCTATCTCGCTACGGTTGGCTGCCATCAACTTCAGCGGACCTTCCGCGGTTGACACATTCTTTTTGGATTTTCTCGCCATGGAAGTGGGCCTTTTAGCAGAAAATCCAATAAAGGCCAAGATTTGGTATCATGGCCTTCTTCACTCTTGCCTCACCCTCAGCTTCAGCCAAAATCTCTGCATGAGCCCAAAGCAAATCATTCTCATATTCTGGCTATTCTTACCATTGATCTCTCAAGCTGCTGTTGAAGCATTTGAAATTGGACCCGGTAACACGGATCAACTTCCCAAAGGGAAGGAGGCTGATGGCATAATTGGTGACTTTGTAATGCGCAATGGCCATATCACGGCCGTAATCTCAGGCAATCAACCTTTACGTCGTGCTAATATGAGTACTTTTTACGGAGATGGAGGCATTACCCCAGGTTGTCTATACGACCTCACCCTTAATGACCGTCAAAATGATCAGTTGACTGTGTTTGCCCCGAGCAACCAACGCGGAGATGTTTCGCATGTGAGGATTGTCCGGTCTGATGAAGAAACTGCTGAGATCGAAGTGGTTGTGGATGCCGCCCGCAATAACGGCCTGTATAAGATAATTACTTATAGTATTGATGCGAACTCGAAGGGCATCGTCATTACCACAACATTTAAAAATTTTTCCAAGGTCACCAAGAGTGGCTCAGTGGATGATTATTGGAAACCTTCCGGCAAACGCGGGACATATAGGGGGGTTAGATGGATTGATGCAGTCGATCCTGCAGACAAAGGATCTTACGCAGTTGGATGGCTCCCTGAAAACGGCGAACGCCTAAAAGGCTTGGGCTCACATCCCGGTTCATTATCCCTTAAACCCGGTGAACATAAAACTTTTACCCGTTACATTTCTGTAGGCAACTCTCCGGCTGAAGCATTGGGCGAAGTTTTCAGTTACACCGATAAAACCTCCTCTAAAATCTCCATTGAGATTCAAAATTCCAGCACTGCTTTGATTAACCTCACAAGCAAAGGAATCTCCTTTCCCGCCTACCCCGCAAAAAACGGGGAATCCACCTTTAGCTTACCCGAAGGTGATTATGACATTGAGATAAATGATCGCGGCAGAAAAAGCGTAAAACAAAAGATAAGCGTAAATCAGAAGGGAACTTACGAACTACGGTTTACACTATCCGATTTATCGGGAGTTGCATTTGATATTCGCGCCAAAAACAATCTTAGTACGCCCTGCAAAATTCAGTTTTCTGGCACAGGTAAAACAGCAACGCCAAATCTTGGGCCGCAGAACCGAGCACACGGTTGCGTGGATCAATGGCATTCGGAGACGGGTAAATTTAACGTGGCGCTGAATCCAGGCACGTACCGACTGGTAATCACCCGCGGCGTTGAATTCAATCATTTGGTTCGTGAAGTAACTGTCAAAGCCGGCCAGTTTACCAATGTCTCGGGCACTCTTAAGCGTCTGGTTAATACCACTGGATGGATCAGTGCTGATTTCCACAACCATTCCACCCCCAGCGGCGACAACCAATGTGGCACCGATGACCGCATCATCAATCTAGTTGCCGAGCATATTGAATTTGCTCCCACGACGGAACACAACCGTTTGTATAACTGGGCTCCACATATCAAAAAACTGGGACTGGGAAACCAACTAAGCACGATCGTCGGATTGGAACTTACTGGAGGAGGTGCCGGTTCTCATCACAATGCATTCCCCTTGCCCTCCCCCAATCCCTATGCGCAGGACGGCGGTGCACCAGTATTCAAAAAAGATCCACGCCTTAATGTCATCAACCTCCAAAACATGGGTGGCTGGAGCCCCGACCGCTGGATACATGTAAACCATCCAAACATCGCGGAAAAGTTTTGGGACCGAAACCTTGATGGCAAGGCTGATGGAGGTTTTGCCGGATACGAGAACTATATTGACGCACTAGAGTCACAGAATTTCCGCGGCAATGACATCCTAGCCAAATCTCCATGGACAATTACCCGACGTGGCACAAGTGAAAGTGTTCGGGAAGTTCGGGAGTTTGTATGGCTGCAAATGCTGAACCAAGGTATGCGCACTCGGGCCATTGCCGTTGCAGACGCACACTCAGTCTATGGAAATGGAGTAGGCGGGTGGCGAACCTATATTCCCAGCAGCACCGACGAGCCAAGGAAAATTGATCCCATGGAAATTATCCGCAATGCCAAGGCTGCCCAACTCATGCTAACGACCGGCCCTTTTCTGGAGGTTAATGTCGGAAAAGCCATTAGTGGATCCGATATAAAATCCGCTTCTGGAAAAGTAAACCTGAAGGTCAAGGTTCAATGCACCGACTGGATTGATATCGACCGAGTACAGGTGCTTGTCAATGGGAAGCAAAAGCCTGAATACAATTTCACGACCAAAAGCCACCCGAAATTCTTCGGCACAGGCGTAGTAAAGTTCGATCATACCATAGAAATCAAACTTGAAGAGGACGCACACCTGATTGTGGTAGCTATGGGTGAAAACTCCACGTTGAAAACCGGTTATGGCACAAGCGCCAACGCAAGTTTAAAGCCCTGTGCCTACATCAACCCAATCTGGGTGGATGTAGATGGTGGAGGATTTAAAGCTAATGGAGATACGCTGGGATGGGATTTGCCGGTAGGCCGTCAGGATCCAAATAAAATCAGGGCACTACTAAAGGCAAAGGGATTGAATTAACTCTATTTGTGGTGAAGTTTATAATGCTGCCTCAGCAAGTCCTTGCCGTAGTCGTTTCCATTGGGAGTGCGAACTACAGTATGGGTATGCTGACGAGTAGGGATTGAGGATCGGTTCAGAGCGATGGGACGCTGGTGGTCAAACTCAATAAGGATTACCGGACTTTGGATACGGTAATAAAACACACTGTCCTTTTGGGTGCCGCCCATCCATCCGAAATAGGTGTTATCAATATGCTTTTTTACCTCAGCCAGCTTCACCTTGGCGTGACTCTTGGCCATGTTGCCCACATACGCATTAATGAGATCTAGTAACTGCTCCTTTTGTTTTGCATTCAACTCATTGCACTTTATGCCAATGTAATCGAGCACCTGATTATCCTTGAATGACTCAGCCACAGTATTGGTTGGCTGCTTTTCGCCAGCGACAATGGCTTTTGTCTGCTGCACCTTGTTTAGCGTGTTGATAAAGGCCAACCCCTTGTCCTGCTCAGCTTGACAGACAATGGTACCTTTGAATTTGCCGGTCTCTGCCTTGACCGGTTCTGATCCCATGAAGACCGGGCTCATCACGACTTGGTCACCGAGAACAAAATAATTAATGACTACATGGTGACCGTCGAGTTGCCAGCCCCATGGCTTGGTCGCACTGGGTTCCCCCATAATGGTGATCCAGTAGAGCCATTCACCATACTCATCAAAGCGGTTGGTCAACTCGGCCAGCGTACCGTTAAGTTTCATAATGTCCTGCGTTTGCTTAAGACCACGTGCACTGAGACTGGTGCGCAACAGATTAAAGGCAAGTTCCCGCTGCCCCTTGGTCATCTTCTCAAAACCCACACCCTGACGCACATAGAAATGGCGGTTATCCCACTTACGCCACTCGATATCATCCACTGGGAAAATCGTTTTCTTCCTGTCCTCTTTGCTGAGGCTTGCAAGAAAAGCCTTGGCTGACTGCCTCACTGGCTCGGTGCTTACTCCGGTCTTTTGAATTGGGAATAGACTAGCCGGCGGAACATCAAGAAAATAGATGCCCCTATAGGGTTCCGCCAAAGCCGTCTTGATCTGGGCATCAAACCGGCCACGACGTGGCGAACGCTGTTGTGCATCGAGTTGAGTAACAATAAAAATGGCCGCCAAGGCAGTCATGAAAGGTAGTCTGTTTTTCATCGTGTACGTAAACTAACGCCGAGGACGTCGACTGCCGCCGCGATGGTTTAAACCATCAGTATTTGGGGTTGCACTCTTCCAGCGGGCACCAGCTTGGCTGCCTGCCCGGCGATGTTGGTCATAGGTCAACTGACTGGGCTTGTGCTTACCCAGTGCCTTAGTCAGAAGCCCCGCAAGCTTCGCTGATGAAGTCGAGGCATCAATGACCTCAATAATCTCACCAGTTAAACCGAAGGTTCCGGGCTGAACCACCACAAACCCAGAGGTCGCCTTAAGACTCTTTACCGATTTAAATTCGGAAGCATCACTTGCCGGCACATACTGTGCCCTCCCTATAAACTGTTCAGACCAAGCAACCTTTGATAACTCCTTCTCCATCTTCTTGCGTTGCTTTACGTTCTCTGAATATACCACAACCAAAGGCTGACGGTCTGCTGCGGAAACATTTAGAGCCAGGCGTAAATCAGCAAGATAAGGCAAGGGAGATAACCCTTGGACAGCCTTTCCTTTACCTGGGTAGGCTAAAGCAATCGCTTCCATAGTTTGCCCCATTTTCTTAATGGGCTCCTTGGGTTGAGTATTGATTCCAGGCCCCCGAACACCGCCGAAAGCCCAAACCGGACTCCGGCCTGCGGTCACCAGCTTGGTCTTTCCATCAGGGGTAAGGAGAGTGAAAACAGTATTCTCCAGATTCCCTCCACGGGCAAAAAACCCTTTCAACACCTCATTCTCTTCAGCATTTTCATAAGTTGCCAAACGAATACATACAAACTTGCGAGAAGCAGAAATAACATCCTTGTCAGCCAGGAAACTCCTGTCCATTCCGGTTTTACCCGGTCACCAGACTCCGGGCACAGAATGGCACTGAGGAGCTGCCGAAACGAGCATGATTGGCTTGCCTGTCCGTTTTGCCTCAGCCAAGCCACCCTTCCAGGTACCATGCCATGCTATTTTTTCAGCTTTGGACTTGGTCTCCTCCACTGGCACCTGCTGAGCACTCGACGCTTGAGGTACGAACCATAAACAGCAGATCAAAAGTAAAATCATGCGCTTCATTATTCTTTCCTTTCGGGTTATATCAGGGCTAATCGCCAACATTGGCAAACTTATTTGGATGAAATCCATGAAGCCCCTCCATAAACCTCTAATTCCAGACGTAACTACTGAAAATAGGTTACCCAAACCCCTTCAAACAATTGTTGAATGTAACTTTTTATCTCGATAGTCGTCATTGACTCAAATGGGCGACCAAGGCATCGTCCGCTAACCCTTTAAACCAACATAATGAAAAAAATATACTTACTGCCCGCTCTACTTGGCGGTTTCTTTGCCAGTGAACTGGATTCGCAGGCTCAGCAACAAAATATTCGTGAACTGTTTCTTAAAGAGTTTGACAAGAACAAGGATGGCAAACTCGATGAAAGTGAGCGGCCCAGTCGCGAACAAATGCAGGAATTTTTCCAACGGCAACAGGGTAACACTCCAGCACGCCCAGGTGAAGGCAGACCCGGTACAGGCGGTGGTCGCCCAGGTGAAGGCAGACCCGGTGCAGGCGGTGGCCGCCCTGGACAAGGCAGACCCGATGCCGGCGGTGGCCGTCCAGGTGGTTTTGACCGCGAAGCAATGCGGGCTGCCATGCTCAAGGAGTTCGACAAAAACGGGAACGGACAGTTAGACGAGAATGAACGCCCCAGCCGCGAACAAGCCCAGGAATTTTTCCGCCGTCAACAGGGTAACACTCCAGCAGGCCCAGGTGCCGGCGGTAACCAACCTGGACAAGGACCTGGACAAAGACGTCCAGATGGCGGTGAAGGCGGCCGTGGAGGTTTCCGACCGCCTAACCCGATCATGGAAGCCATTGACAAAAATAAGGACGGCACGATAACTGCAGATGAACTAAAGAATGCCTCCAAAGCCCTGGCAGCCTTAGACAAAAACAAGGATGGCAAGATAGACCAAGAAGAAATGCGCCCACAGTTTGATCGTGGCCAAGGTGGTGGTCGTGAAGGATTCCGTCGCCCAGGTCAGGGGGGACAAGGCGGTCGTGAAGGATTCCGTCGCCCAGGTCAGGGGGGACAAGGCGGTCGTGAAGGATTCCGTCGCCCAGGTCAGGGGGGACAAGGTGGTAGTCGTGAAGGATTCCGTCGCCCAGGTCAGGGGGAACAAGGCCGCCCAGAATCTCCTCGTGGCCGCGAAGGACAACCCAGCCGACCTGGTCGCAGTGAGTCCTAAGACACCACAGGCAAAACAATTCATTGAGGGCGACTAAGATAGTCGCCCTTTTTTAGGGTCAGCCAGCTTTCTAAGGAGAAACCAAGGAATTATTGGCGTTTTTATGTATCCTTACCGGAGGGTCTGCGTATATATTCGCACAACCCTTTTTGACATAACATAAAATGAATAAAAACCAATATGCCTTGGCAACAGCGATCCTCGCTGGTGGACTGACTTTTGCCACAACCATTCAAGCACAACAACGTCCCGGTCAGGGTCAACAACGTCCCGGATTAGGCCAAGGCCCTGGACAAGGTCAACGTCCCGGTGGTGGAGGCGGCTTTGGCAGGCGTAATCCTTACGAGGGTATTGGGTTAACTGAAAAGCAGCAGGAACAAATCACCGCCATTCAGGAAGAGCAACGCACCGAGATGCGCAAGCTCCTTGAAGAACTCAGAGACGGTGGGGGTGATCGTCAAGCCCTCAGCGCCAAGATAGCCGAACTCCGCGAAAAATATCAAAAGAAGACCGATGCCATCCTTACTGATGAACAGAAGAAGAAAATGGCTGAGGCACGTGCCCAACGTCCTCAAGGCGGACGTGGTCAGGGTGGTCGCGGCCAAGGAGGCGGCTTTGGCAGACGCAACCCCTATGAAAATTTGGGATTAACCGAAAAGCAGCAGGAAAAAATGCAGGCTATTACTCAGGCGAGGCAGGAAGAAATGCGAGAAATCTTCGAAGAACTTCGAAACGGTGGCGGCGACCGCGAAGCCATGATGGAAAAATTCCGGGGACTTGCCGAAAAGTACCAGAAACAATCTGAAGCAATTCTAACCGATGAGCAAAAAAAGAAATTGGCTGAAATGCAGGCACAAAGACCTCAGGGAGGACGAGGCCAAGGCGAACGCGAACAGGCAGGCCGCAGTAACCCGTTCGCTGCACTGGGAGTCAATGAAGCACAGCAAAAGAAACTGGATGCTGCCCGTCAGGAACTGAGCACCAAAATGCGTGAACTCTTTCTAGATCGCAACACCCCGCGCGAAGAACGCGCACCGAAGATAGAAAAAATCCGCAAAGCTTATGATGCCAAGATCAAAGGAATACTAACCAAGGAACAATACAAGAAGTTTGAAGAAACACGCAGTACCAGAGACGGCCGCGGCCCAGGTGGCGAACGCCCTCGGACCCGACCCAATGGCCCCAACCGTAGTGAAGCGTAAACTTTGGCTATAATTTACCAATCACAAGGGCGGCCAAAAGGCCGCCCTTTTTCATGACAATCTGAAAGAATGATGCAACTTATCCCCAAACTGCTGCGTCACCATAATTGATACCCAAACCTTTCCACCAATGAAATACATCCTATTAATCGCCCTATCGATCACCCTCAACTCCGATGCAGCCTCAAAATCATCAAACTGGCCGCAGTGGCGCGGACCCAATGGAAACGGATCTGCCCCCAACGAAAAAGCCCCCATCAATTGGAGTGAAACCAAAAACCTAAAGTGGAAGCTGAAACTACCAGGATATGGAGCCTCGAGCCCAATCGTTTGGAATGAGCGCGTATACCTGACCTGTTATACAGGATATGGCACAGGTAGCGGAGGAGGCAGTCCCGCCAGTATAATGCGTCACTTGATTTGTGTGGACGCCAAGACAGGCAAGTTGATTTGGCAGAAGGAACTCAAGCCCACCGCCTCAGAAGATGATTACCGTGGCATGGGAGTCCCCGAGCATGGTTATGCAACAAGCACCCCAGCTACCGATGGAAAAGCGATTTATGTTTTCCTGGCCAAGTCCGGAATGGCAGCTTTTGACCTCAAAGGGAGGAAGCTATGGCAAAGAAGCGTAGGCACCAATTCCAGCCGCAAACGTTGGGGGTCCGCCAGCAGCCCGATTCTCCATGGCGAGCTAGTCTACATCAATGCTTTACAGGAAGGTCACAAAATATATGCATTGAACAAATCTGATGGAAAGATTGCCTGGGAATGGGGACCCCGGGCCTATTCTGACTATCAAGATTCCTACGGAACTCCAATTTTGATTAAGGACAAGGAAAAGACAGAACTTACCTTGGCTGTCCCCGGTGAAATCTGGAGTTTCGACGCCAAGAAAGGGGAGATCATCTGGTACGCCTACACGAATGTTGGAGCCGGGGGAGGAGGAAATGTTTCACCGAGTGCCATAGCTGGTGGCGGAGCAATCTATGCTTTTGGCGGCAGACCTCAATCAGGGGCAGCCATCAAGCTGGGAGGAAATGGTGAAGTGAAAGGATCGGCCCAACTATGGACTTCACGCAATTCGCCTTATGTTGCCTCCCCCGTTTATCATGAAGGACATCTCTACTGGATGGATCGCAGTGGTTATGCCGTGTGCCTGAATGCCAAGACCGGCAAGGAGGCTTACCGGGAACGTCTTCAGAGCTCAGGTCGTACCCCCCAGTTTTACGCCTCACCGGTTGTAGTCGATGGAAAAATTATTTCCATCAGCCGCAATGCCGGCGCCTTCGTTCTGGAAGCAAAACCCAAATTCAAGCAGCTGGCGCAAAACGTTTTCACTGGTGATCGCAGCGTCTTCAATGGGAGCCCGGCCGTCAGCAGCGGGCGCTTGTTCCTGCGCTCAGACACGCACCTCTACTGCGTCGCAGATAAATAGGCTAATTAAATTCGTTTTACAGCATGGCGTGTGCAGATGACAATCCGCTCAGCACCGAATAATCTCATATTAATCCTCATGAACACCTCACGTCGCCATTTTCTCAAGACCGCAGCAGCAACTGCCGTGGTTGCACCCAATATTATCTCCAGCCAAGCTTGGGCCAATAAACCGAGCGAAACCATCCAAATTGGCTTTGTTGGGGTGGGTAAACAAAGCGGAGGTCATTTGAACTTTTTTCTGGGACAAAAAGATTGCCGTGTCGTGAGTGTGGCAGAAGTAGCCCAGGTACGCCTCGAAAACGCCATGAGCCGAGTAGGCAAAAAATACGGGACCAACCACGATTGCAAGGCCCATGTCGATTTTCGTGAAACACTTTCTGATAAACGCGTGGATGCCGTCCTAATCGGCACCCCCGACCATTGGCATGCCATTCCCTCGATCATGGCCGCTGAAGCCAAAAAAGATGTGTACTGCGAAAAACCGCTTACCGTTACCATTCGCGCTGCACTGGAGACCCTGAAAGCTGCCCGGAAAAATGACATTATTTATCAAGTGGGAAGCCAGCAACGCACTGAATTTGGAGGCCACTTTCGCAAAGCAGTTGAATGTGTCCGTAACGGACGTGTTGGCAAGGTGGCCAAAATTAAAATTGGCGTGGGAGCCCCTGGTGTTCCCTGTGATTTACCCGCAGAAAAAAAGCCTGAGGGAATTGACTGGAACATGTGGCAGGGCGCCGCACCCAATAGAGCCTTTAATTCTGTATTATGTCCTATCAACGTTCATGGGCACTTCCCACAGTGGCGGCGCTACCGCGAATACGCTGGTGGAGGACTAAGTGATATGGGTGCTCACCACTTTGATATTGCCAAGTGGGCCATGGATATTGACGAAACCGGGCCAGTAAAAATCATTCCACCCAAGAGTGGAACCAGTGGCTTGAAAATGATCTATGCCGATGGATTGGAAATCATTCATGAAAGCACCAAGGATCCTTTTAATGATGTCATCTTTTACGGAGACGAAGGAACGCTTTACGTCGATCGCCGTGGAATCACTGCCAACCCCAAGAGTGCAGTAGATACACCTTTCAGTCCAAACGATTGGCGCTTGCCCAATATCGGACCGAGTCATCGCCGTAACTGGATCGACTGCATTCGCAGTCGCAAACGCCCGGTGGCTGATGTTTCCTATGGCGCACACACGAGTATCCTTTGCAGTCTAGCCAACCACGGCTATCAATTGAGACGCGAAATAAACTGGGATCCAAAGAAATACGAGTTTCCAGGAGACAAGGAAGCAAACGCTCTTCTCAGCCGCCCTGGCCGCGGGCAATGGAAGCTGGCTTGACCCCTATAACCAAGCTAGATAAATTTAGTGCATAGGAAGGTTACGCCCGTTATGTTAACTTTAATGCGGGTAATTTTCCCCACTCGCCGTCTAATACTTTGGTAATGAGTTCTATTGATCCAGCCTTGCAGTCGTTTGTGCGTAAAGTGCATGCGATGATGATTTACCGCACGCTATTGAAGTGGAGTGTCGTGTGGTTGATGATTTCAGGTGTAGCTGTTCTGGCAACCCGTTTCACAGGCGAATTACCAACCAACTGGTGGCAGTGGATGTTGGGCAGTTGGACCGCTCTGGCGTGTATAGCATGGTATCGGGAAAGCTTAAGGCAACCTGAGAGCAAACAACTCCGGGCGGCGTTTGACCGCCAGAATCAGGCCGGAGGTCTGGTAATGGCTGCAGCCGAAGTGGATACCCGTTCCTGGGAAGCCAAAGCCGGCAGTTTCATGCTTCCTTCAGTACAATGGAATAGCGGCCGCGTTTGGGCAGGCATTCTTCTTGCCACCGTGTTCCTTATAACCGCCCTTCTGGTCCCGGTGAAATACGCCAGTCTGTTTTCTGATCCTCCGTTGGAAATTAGCCAGCAGGTGGATCAGCTCCACGAACAAATTGATATCCTTGAGTCAGAGTACATCCTGCCAAACAACGAAGCGGAAGCAAAACGAGAGGAACTGGATCGGATTGCCGAACAAGCCTCCGGCTTTAACCCCTCCAAAACCTGGGAGGCCCTCGACCAGCTCCTGCATACCAATGAACAACTCGCACAGGAAGAAGCCGAAGACGCCCTCTCCAAGCTCAAAGCGATCAACGAAGCAACATTGCTTGGCAAGGCTCTTGAGATGCTCCCCAAGGGTTTGAAAGATCAGAAAGCCATGGAGGAAGGACTAAAACAAATGGGCAACCTGATGCAACAATTGGCCAAAGCGGGCGCACTGGACCCCGAAAACCTTCCCCCTGAACTAAAAAAAGCAATGGCTGAGGCAATGAAACAACTGGCCAAAGGGGAAGGCCCAGATGCACAACAGTTGAAGCAGTTACTCGAAGCGTTGGAAAACAACCAGGATCAATTGAAGGATCTCGCAAAACTTTTAGGACAAAAAGGACTCATCCCTCCCAATCTGGCCGATCAATTCAAACCCGGCCAAGGCGGGATTGATCCGGGTCCCTTGGCCGAACTACTCAGGCAACATCAGGGTGATTTTCAGGAGTTACTTCAGGAACTGGGAGGCGAATTGGGAGGCAACGGCGGCATCAACCGTGGACCGGGCCATGCCCCACTCCTCTATGGTAATAACTCCTCTGAGAAAGGATCAGAATTCAAGGAGCAAAAGCTTGGGCTCAGTGTTCCCCTGGAACAGGCGAAACTGACTGGGGTAACCATCACGGCGCCCATGGTCACCGGGGGCGAAGCCATTCTCGGCAAAGGGGCATTAAATACAGCCCAAGCCGGTGGAGGTAATGCCTTGAGTGCTCCAATGCTCCCTCGCCATCGTGGAGCAGTAAAACGGTTCTTCCTACGTCCCGGTATTAATCCACCCGCCAATAAGGATTAATCTGTTTTTTCGTGCTCAAACTAATTCAAAAAGGTAACCTTGGCATATCAATCCATGAGTGAATCTTCCTCCCTTTTGAAGCCAGCCGAACTGGAGCCAGCCACTGAAATCACCCGCCGTATCTGTGAACAAATGGACCTTTGCCTGCTGGGGCGGGAGTCCCTTCACCGGTTGGTAGTTATTGGCCTCCTCAGCCGCGGACACATTCTGCTGGAAGGATTGCCGGGGCTGGGCAAAACCGCTTTGGTCCGCACCATTGGCAACATTCTACAACTTGACTTTAACCGGGTTCAGTTCACACCCGATCTCATGCCCGGCGATGTGCTGGGAACCCACATCCTGCAGCAAACCGACAATGGTCAGCGGGAAATGATTTTTGAGCCGGGTCCGGTTTTCACCAATATCCTTTTGGCTGATGAAATCAACCGGGCCTCCCCAAAAACCCAGAGTGCGATGCTCGAAACCATGCAGGAACGTTCCGTAACTTTGCGCGGCCAAACGCGTGAATTGCCCGACCCTTTCTTTGTCATTGCCAGTCAGAACCCCATCGAGATGGAAGGCACCTATCCGTTGCCTGAAGCGCAATTGGATCGCTTCCTTTTCCGGGTCCTCTTTGATTCAGTGGATGCCGAAGTCCTGCAACGCATTATCACAGAAAGACGGCAGGGCGATCTCCCTTCTCCCACCTGGCAGGCCAGCAGGGATGATCTCACCTTTCTTTTCTCGGTTATGGAACGCATCTTCCTTCCCAAGCCGGTCGCAGGTTATATTGCGCGACTGGTGTCCGCCACACACCCGGATCATGCCGAGGCATCTGAAAGTGTAAAAAAATATGTGCAGTATGGCACCTCACCACGAGCGGCCATTGCCATGGGAGAAGCTGCCCGGGCCCACGCACTAATTGATGGCAGACCCACTGTTGGCTTTGAGGATGTCGCCGCAGTAGCCAAGCCGGTAATGAATCATCGCCTGATCCTGAATTATCAGGCCCGGTTTGATCGAATGGATACCGGGCAGGTACTCGCCGATCTCTTGGATGAACTGGACGAAACCGGCCTGGATCTACCGGCAGATGTGTCACTGAAGAACGCATGAGGCGGGCAGTAGCCATCTGCATCGGCCTGCTATCGATAGGCTCACTGAGAGCAGCTCCGCCGGGAGGCACAGCCACCTTCACCAAGCTCAAAGTCCACATCGAAAGCCATCCGGTTAATTCAACAATTTATCACGGGTATACTGCCCACCGATTTACCATCCATAACTCTGCGAGTGAAAAAAGGCGTATCACTTTCACCCTGCCTTCCCGAAATCCCTCTGATGATTTCAATATAGATCACCTCACCCGCTCCTTTACCATTTCGCCCGGCACCCAAACTGTAACCATTCTTCAACCGCCACTGCCAATGGGGAGGTATAATGAAGAGGTAAAAATTAAATGCGAAGGGCAGAAACGGTTTATTTCCCGTGGAATAGGCCTGAGGTTGGGTGACGGTGAAAACTGCGGCCGCAATCGACCCCGTGTAGTTTTACTGAGCCAGGGCTTTAACAAACCAGCAATGGACAAGGCCGTACAGGCCCTGTTCCCAAAAGGAAGCGGGCATGGGGGACACGGCGGACATTTCAGTCACGGCGGCGGCCCTTATTCAGACACTCACGCAGAGTTTCATTACGAAGCTGATGTAACTGCAAAATGGCCACGCCATTGGCTTGCCTATAGTTGCTATGACATGATTGTCATGAAAGGCGAACAATGGAAACGAACCCCCAGTGACGTACGCACGGCCATTGAACGCTGGGTTTTGTGTGGCGGGAAACTGGCAGTTTTTGGTGAAGGTTTTGATCCTCCAAAGGGATGGAGCAAAGATTCTGACCCGATCACCAATACTCATAATATCGGGCTGGGTGAAGTTAGGGAATACAATCAGAATGAATTGACCCACGGTGGAGTGCCTGAAACCATTGCCAAATGGCTGGGAGCCGATGATCCGGAAAACAATCAAAAATCCATCCCTCTCTTGGGTGACCTGCAGACAGCAGTTAATGAATTACACAATGAATGGGGAGCTTCCGAACGTGATTTCAACTCCTATTTTCGGGTCATCGGGACCGCACGCACTCCGGTACGCCTGGTAATCATCGTACTCACTCTATTCGTTCTAATCGCCGGACCGTTTAATCTTTTCATTCTTAACCGGAAAGAAAAACGCTCCTGGTTTCTCTGGACCTTGCCAGTTATATCATTTGCAACCAGTGGAGTGGTGTTCGTGGTTTCATTCTTCAGTGAAGGCGTCACACCGCGCCTGCGCACCGATTCAATCACCATTCTGAATCAAGTTAACCAGGAGGCTACAACTTTGGGTGCGGTCGCAATTTACGCACCCATTGCCCCAAGCCAATTGGATTTCAGCGGGCAAAGCGAAGTCACCCCTCTTTTTGACACTGGCTATGCCTATGGCCCGTTTGGCCGTAGTCGCAACCACGATAGTGGCTCCAATCGCAAGGTGGAATGGAGCGAAGGCGGTGAACAACGCCTGACAGGAAAGTGGATCGGATCACGAGTACCTGCACATTTCGCAATCCGCAAGGCCGAACACCGCGAGGAACGCATCCAGGTGCAATGGCCCGGGACTGAACCTGAAATCATTAACGGCCTCGGAGGACATATTGACCAAATCTATCTTGCTGGGCCAAACGGCAGGCTCTTTGGGGGGCAGGATATAGGCCCCGGGGAAAAAGTTCTACTTAATCCAATAACCGGAAGCCTGAAATCACATCCCCACAGCGCGGATGACTCCTCAACAACCAAACTGGTTAATTCAATCACAAAGTTAGCCAGTGCCGATGATCAGGAGATCGATGCCATTTCACCAGAAATTGTGCCTGCGAATCGATACTGGGCACGCCTGTCCAGCCAGAAAAATCCATTTCTTGAAAACCCCCTACGGGACCGCACCAGCAAGCATAAAACCCAGATTCATGTTGTTGGCATTTTAACTTCAAGCGGGAGTGCCCAATGAAGATAACGGTTGATCATCTTCGGCGGGAATTCGGCCAAACAATCGCCGTAGACGATGTCTCATTCCAGTTCGAAAGCGGACAGATTTTCGGGTTTGTTGGCCCCAACGGTGCAGGCAAAACCACCACCATGCGTATAATGGCCACTCTGGATGAACCCACTGCTGGCGATGTACGGCTCGATAACTTGTCTGTAGTGGAAGATCCCGACCGTGCCCGGCACCTGATCGGGTTTGTGCCCGATGAATTGCGCGCCTACTGGGATACCACCGTCAATGATTACATCGATTTTTTTGCCCGGGCCTACGGATTAAAGGGTGCCCATCGTGAAGAAGCCGTAAACAGCGTGGAGGAATTCACCAATGTCGCAGGCATTGCTGACAAACAACTGCGCGTGCTCTCCAAGGGAATGAAGCAACGCGTAAGCCTAGCCCGGGCATTAGTGGGAGACCCTGAAATACTCATTTTGGATGAGCCGGCTGCCGGTCTGGATCCGCGGGCGCGAATTGAACTGCGTGAACTACTCTCACTTCTGGCCGACCAGGGCAAGGCCATCTTTATCAGTTCCCACATTCTGGCCGAACTCACCGAGATTTGCCATGGGGCAGTCATTATTGAGCAGGGCCGGATATTAGAGGCGGGTGAAACCGGTGAAATGCTCGCGAAACGGGAACAGAAACTCACCTACGCCCTTCGCAGCATGAGCAACCCCGACGAACTGATGCGAGACTTGTTGCAGATGCCTCATATCGACCACCCCAGACAGGCCGGAAACGAGTTTCTGTTTGAAGTAGAGGGTTCTGAGGAAAACGCCTTTGAGCTCTTGAACCTCCTGATCCAGAAAAACCATCGCATCATTGAATTCCGCCAGACCAAAACCAATCTGGAGGATATTTTTATGAACATTACCGAGGGCAAGGTGCAATGAGTGAGACAACCGACCCATCTGGACGCCTGAGACGGTTCCAGTATTTTGATGCCAACCCAGTCTGGGTGAAGGACCTGCGACAAGCCGCCCGCAACTGGACAGTAACCGGCACACTGCTGTTAATGCTGGCGGTATTTTATTTCATCGCCCTAGGGGCGATGATTTTCGGCGAAACAGACAGCGGCGCGAGCAGCTATGTTGGCCCCGGGATCTATAGCGCCATTGGCATCACCACCCTGATTGCCGCCTATATTTTCATTCCCATCTATGTGGGAATACGCACCTTAATGGAACGTATCTCCATTAACGCCGACCTGCAGTACATCACCACCATGACCCCGCAGCAAATCATTCGGGGTAAAATTCTCAGCAGCACCTATCTGATCATCCTGTTTTATTCAGCCGCCGTACCGTTTCTGGTGTTCAGCTATCTGTTAAGAGGGATCGACCTTCCAACAATACTTCTCTCAGTAGTCCTTACCTTTTTATTAAACGTCCTGCTGACCATGGGCGCCATCCTTCTGGCCTTGTCTCCCCTACACATCATCATGAAAATCCTGCTGGCCCTGTTCGCAGGCGGGAACGCAATTTTTTTTGCGATCTGGTTTGTGATCGGGGCAGTAGCCAGCAATACCATTTCCCGGTTGTTTGGCATGGGTTCCTTTTGGAACGAAACCGTGCCCTTGATAATTACCTTCGTGCTGGACGCCATCCTCATTGCTGGCCTCCTCTACCAGACCGCCGTTGCCTTTATTACCCCCACCTCGGCCAACCGCTCCAAACCACTACGCATCTACGTTACTTTCTTTTGCGGCATGGTGGTTTTGCAGTTCTATCTTTGGGCCTGGTTTACCAATGAAGAGGCTTTAATCTTACCAGTCATCTTCATCATCCCTTGTCTGGTGATTCTAGGTTTTCTTTTTAGTATTGCCGGGCGGGACGACCTCAGTTTGCGGGTTCAGCGTGATATTCCTTCCAGCCCTTTTTCACGGTTTATAGGTTTCTTTTTCTTTAACGGCACCCTGTCCTGCTTGATTTGGTTATTGGGATTATGGATCGCCACGGCTTTCAGCCTCCTGATTTTCAATGTGTTATGGAATGAATTTCAGACATCAAGCCTTATCAGTGACCTTGATGATATATATCTGCCTTACGTTGCCCCCAGCATATTCGTTTTATACTGTTTTGCCTATGCTCTCCTTGGATTATGGCTGCAACGAACATTTCTCCCAAAACGGACCCCAAAACTCGCCAGTCTATTTTTTGCTCTCTTAATGCTCCTCCCGTTTCTATTCCTGATCATCGTCTACTTTGTTTTTACCCAGGAGATGATTGATGATGATTGGGTTATACCCGGAATGGTACCCAATGTTTTCATGGTGATGGGAAACTATCCTGAGGCAGACCGAAATTACGGCCTGTGGGTCCATTTTGGATCATCCATTTTTATGATTGGCATAGCACTACTGCTCAACTCCAAATGGATCATCAGCCAAATAAAACAATTCAAACCCCTTCAACGTTCTGTTGATAGACCAACCGAAGAACCCGATTCCGGAGATGACAACATCCTACCGCCCATCATTGATCGCGGGTGAAAAACTAGGCCTACGTTACGCATTAACCCTGCCCCAATCCACTCTGGCAGGGCAACGGGGTGAACAATTGGGCCGGCGTTCGGGTAGTTCAGTTGATTTTCAGGATTATCGCGACTACCAACCGGGTGATGATTTACGGCATATCGATTGGAACGCCTATGCCCGCACCGATCAACTCACCGTGAAGCTCTTCCGCGAGGAAGTGCAACCACACTTGGACCTGATTCTGGACACCTCTGGCTCCATGTCCTTGACTGACTCCCCAAAAGCAGATGCCCTGCATCAACTCGCCGCATTTTTTGCAACGGCCGCCGGCAACGCCCGGTGCTCCCAGACCGTGTGGATGACCGGTGAAGGATTCCAGCGGGTAGCCAACGATTCCCAACCCCCTTCGGCCTGGGGAGATATCCCCCTGGGAAACGCAATATCTTTTGAGGAAGCCCACAGTCTCCTGCCCCCACGACTGCGCCGCCAGGGCATCCGGGTTATCATTAGTGACCTTTTTTGGCCGGGCAACCCCCTGCCCACCCTGCGCAAACTTACTGAAGGGGCTGCCTCAGTATACATCGTTCAATTGTTGGCACCCGGGGACCTCGAACCACCCCAACCGGGCAATGTGCAGCTGGAAGATTCTGAAACCGGCGAAACCCTGTCCCTTTACATCGACACCACCGTCCAGGAACAATACCGCCAAACCCTGCGCCGTCTGCAACAGAGCTGGGATGATGCCGCCAAACAAACCGGAGCTAAACTGGTAACCATCACCGCCGAAAACCTCGAGGCCTCCCTCCGTAGCCTGGAGGAGTGTAATGCCATCGAGCCTGCCTGATGCCTGCCTTTACCTATCCTTTGGCCTGGATTGCGGCAATCACCCTGCCAACTTTAGCGGCCATCTATTTTCTGAGACACCGCTTCAGGCGCCAACAGGTTTCGAGCCTACTGCTTTGGCAGATACATCAGGAATCCCGCGAAGGAGGACGCCGCGTTGAAAAGCCCAAGTGGCCTCTGGTTTTCTTTCTGGAACTCATCATTCTAGCCCTGCTCGTTCTTGCGGCGACTGGTCCACGTTGGCAGGTACCACAGACCACCCGTCCCCTGATTGTGGTGTTGGACGACTCCCAATCCATGCTGGCAGGACCCGAGGGGGAACGCCCGCGAGATCTGGCCTTGGAGAAACTGCGGGAGATTGCTGCTAGTCGAAGTTTCCGTTCATTCCAGCTCATAGCTGCAGGTAACACCCCACGTTTACTCGGTGACAAGGCCCGGCACATAAAGGAACTGGAAACCCAGTTTGAAAAGTGGACCTGCCAGTCGCCCACAGCCAAACTCAATGGAGCACTTGGTCTGGCCCGTGCCATCGGTCATCAAAACGCTGATCTATTGGTACTGACAGATGAAGCACCAGCAAGACCACCGACCTTGGGCAGGCTACGGTGGGTGTCTCTGGGGCAACCCCGCATCAACTTTGCCTTTATTAATGCCGCACGCACCGTGCACGGAACTGAAGACAGAGTGATGCTGGAAATAGCCAACCCTTCTGCTTCAACAGGCACCAATACCCTGCTTCTAACTGCCGGCACCAACGTACTGCATAGACAAACCCTCACCCTCAAAACAAACAAAACCCACCGACTCACCCTGCCTTTGTCAGGTAAAACCCCCGGTCTTAAGGCCACTTTGGGCCCTGACGCTCTTGCCGGCGACAATCAGGTCCACCTCCTACCTCCCCATAGACCGCAGGTGCGCGTAAGAATCAGTATTGAAAATGAAGAACTCAACCAACTCGTTACTGAGAGTCTCGCGGCTACCGGCCTCAGAGCCCCAAAAAACGACCCATCCGAGCTGGTAATTCATCAGTCTGATTCAGTACCCGCCGGCAAGGATGTCTGGGGGTTGCGGTGGTTACCCGCTCCGAAGAAACCAGAACGCTATACCGGCCCCTTCGTAATGGACGCCAATCACCCTCTAACCCGCGGCATTTCATTGCCCGGCATTGTGTGGGGAGGACATCCCGGAGCCACAAATAAGCCAAGCTACCGGCCGGTAATTACCGCAGGTAATATTCCACTTTTAACCCACCACCCCGAGCCCGATGGTCGCCAGCAGGTCACCCTGCGTTATGTGCCAGCCCATTCCACTCTTCACACAACCCAACATTGGCCAGCTCTTTTCTGGAATTTGCTCGATTGGCGAACCCAGTCCCAGCCCGGACTGCACAAAACCAACCATCGTCTGGGCACCGATGTCCCTTATCGCCCCGCCTCTGAACACATCACCCTTAATACCCCGAATGGCAAAAAAATAAAACTCGAAGCTCCAGGCGAAGAAATCCGGCTGCCCATCAGTGTACCTGGAATCTACAAAGTCAGTTCCGGATCGAACACAAACCAACTCAATGAAACCTTTGCCATTAATTTTCTGGCCGGCAACGAATCAAACCTTTCACGTGCAACGACCGGACAGTGGGGAAAGTGGGGAACTGAAAATGAAATCCGCATGGAATATGCGAGTATCCTCCCCTACCTCGTCCTGCTCGCCCTCGCGGTCATGGTTTGGCACCTGTATTGCATTGCCAGACAAGGAGGCAGGGTATGATATTTTTCTCACCCATCTGGTTGCTCTTACTGATCCCTCTGGCTGCCGGTCTCTATGCGTGGCAACTTCCTTCTCGTGGCTTAAATATTCTGCGTCTGTTCGTTCTGTTTTTATTGGTTCTGGCGATGGCTCAACCGGCAATGAAGTTGAAGGATCAACAAGGGACCGTGGTGGTATTGGTAGACCGCAGCGAATCCATGCCGCATAAGGCGGCCGAGGAACAACTGGAGGTTATAAAGACGCTCCACGGCGAAATGGGAAGGGAAGATCGGCTGGCGGTGGTCAGTTTTGGTGACCGGGTGAGCATTGAACAGCCCCCAAGCGATCGCAGCACCGAGTCATTCGTCTCAAATGCCGACCAACAACATTCCCGGTTAACCGATGGTCTGGAATCAGCCTTATCGCTGATCCCGCCGGATCATCCCGGCCGTATTCTGGTTGTTTCCGATGGTCACTGGACCGGGCGCGATCCGAGTGCGGTTGTCGCCCGGGCTGCAGGCCGCGGGGTGGCCATTGACCATCGCTGGCTCAGCCGCCCGCGAGCCGAGGACTTGGCTATCCGGGATTTGCAGGTGCCCGCCACCGTTTTGCCCGGACAAGCCTTTATGATCAGTGGCTGGGTCTATTCGCCCCGTGAACAGATAATTGACTACGTGCTCACCAAACACGGAAAAGAGCTCTCCTCAGGCCAAAGACCGATACCAAGGGGTCTTTCCCGCCTGCTCTTCCGTGATCGGGCCAAACTTTCGGGTAATGCCGCCTACCGCCTCACGTTGAACCCTCCCTCAAAGGCCGACACCAATGCCACTGCCGCCGTGGGCGATGCTTTCCCGGAGAACAATACCGCGAGGGCTTTGGTGGAAGTGCGCGGACGCAAACCGTTACTATTGGTCTCAAATTTTGGAGCTAACTCTGGACTAGCTAAACTCCTGATAGATGGAGGCATGACCCTGGTAGCAAGACAACCCAATCAATGCCCATGGACCCTGTCTGACCTTTCGCGCTGGTCGGCTGTCGTGCTGGAAAACGTGATGGCCGGGGATATCGGTCAGGACGGCATGGAAACACTTGCCGCATGGGTCGAGGAAACCGGTGCAGGCCTAATGTTGACTGGCGGCGAAAAATCCTACGCACCCGGCGGTTACTATGGTTCCCCTCTGGAAAAAATTCTGCCTGTATCCATGGAGCGCCGGGATGAAATCCGCAAGCTGCAAACGGCCATTGTGGTCGTACTCGACCGATCCGGTTCCATGAGCATGCCTGTGGCCGGGGGCAAAACAAAAATGGACCTGGCCAATATCGGGACTGTTCAGGTTCTGGACCTGCTATCACCTACAGACGAATTCGGTGTCATCGCCGTCGATAGCTCACCCCATACCGTGCTTGATCTGGATTCGGCAGAACGACAACAAAACGCACTCTTCCGCAACAAGATACTTAAAATCGAATCGATGGGAGGAGGAATCTTTGTCTACGAAGCGCTCAAGGCTGCATCAAAGATGCTGCTCAAAGCCAATGCAGCCAACCGTCACGTGATCCTGTTTTCTGATGCACAGGATTCAGAAGAGCCCGGCGACTACAAGAATTTGATCGCCGACATGCGCAAAGCCGGCATGTCCATTAGTGTTATTGGTCTGGGAACCAAGAGTGACGTTGATGCCCGGTTACTGGAGGATATTGCCAAGCGCGGCGAAGGCAACATCTACTTCACCGACCGTCCCAAGGAAATTCCCCGCATCTTTGCCCAGGACACCTTTGCCGTGGCCCGTAACACGTTCATCAAGGAGCCCGCAGCCATTGAACTGGCTGGTGCCTTGAATACCCTAGGTGCCCCGGCATCCTGGGCTCCTCCCCCGATTGGCGGCTACAACCTTACCTACCTTCGTGAAGGCGCCAGCGTGGGCATGCTTACCCGGGACACTTACCGAGCCCCCATCGTCGCCTTCTGGCAGGCGGGCAATGGACGGGTTAGCTCCTTCACTGGCGAGGCAGATGGCACTTATGCCGGCGACTTTGCCAATTGGCCCCAAGCTGGCGATTTCTACGCCACCCTATCCGGCTGGGCGGCAGGACAGCAATCGCAATTGCCTGAGCGCATGTTACTTACACAGGAACTCCGGGAAGGGATATGTTTTGTCCAGTTACATCTGGACCCGGAGCGACAGGGTGAATTGTTTACCACAACCCCACGCCTGAAACTCCTGCGCGAAAGCCCGGGAAAACCGCTTAAAAAGGAAACACGGGCATTAAACTGGAAAACAGCAGACCTGTTGGAAAGCGCCCTCCCCCTGGAGGGCGAGGAGACCATTCGCGCGACAGTTAGTCTCACCACGAATATCAGCCAGAGTCTCCCGCCGGTTTGCCTGCCCTATTCACCGGAATTTGCCCCGGACAAGCCTGACCGGGGCCGAAAAACACTGGGATTCATCAGTAAAAGCACCAGCGGTCGGGAAAGACTGAATCTAGCCGATATATGGACGGCTATTCCGCGGCAACCGCGCTTTGTGCCTCTCTCGGTCTGGCTGGTATTAACTGGATTAATCCTGTTCCTTCTGGAAGTTTTGCAACGGCGAACCGGTTTCTTTGAATTACGAAAACGAACCACCACCCAAACCGAAACCACCTTGGGAGAAACCAACCTGCAAAAACGAAAGAGCGTCACCCAGGCAGGCGTTGCCACCGGTGAACTTGAAGATAAAGCCTTTCAGTTACCCAAACCTAAACGAAAGAAAAAATCAGCCCGCAGCGATGATGCGCCGCCCGTCGTCGCACCTCCCATGCTCGATTCGGACGCAGAAAATAAACCACCGGTTATCCCACCGAAAATGTCTGATAGTGGCGACACCTTCGACGCCCTGTCTGAGGCCCGTAAACGCGCGCAAGATCGTCGTAGAGATTAGGAAACAACATAAGCAATAATAATCCCTTGATTCGGATTCAAAATTTAGGAATTTAACTCGCAAACCGGCCATGACACATGATCTTCCAGAACTATTGGATCTACTGGGTCCCCGAGCGACCCTGAAAGACCGGAAAACCCTGGGTCAATTAATATCCAAAGAGGACATCTGCACATTTAACCTCAAGATAAATAATATCCAGCCCGCTTCTTCCAATCTGAAAGAAAAAAACCCTCAAGGTGACATATTGGTCACCGGACGACTGGAGGATTACAGGCCCGCATACGAATCTGAACATCTGCGCGATCAGAGCGGCGAGAAGATTGAGCTGTTGATCCCGAATAAATGGAAATGGAAATGGAAAACTTCCAAATGGGAAAAGAGAGATGTAATCGAATGTTCCGGACACCTGCAGTGCTGGAACGGTGCCACCAATCACTATCAGTTTCGGGTGAGCAAGATTCACGGCGACCCAATCTGGGTTTGGGTCTTCAAAATTATCTTCGTCTATCCGATCTGGATACCCTGCTGGTTAATCTACAAAACAGTCTACGTGGCCATCCCCGTAGGATTGATACTGCTGATTGTAGGCGAATGGCAGGATAATGGGGACTTAACCAATTGGGGACTAATACTGTCTTTCGGAATTGGAATCTTAGGCCTCACATTGCGGTTTTATGTCTGGGCGATAACAGCAAAAATGCAAGCCGAAGACAGAGAATTTGGACTGAAATAACCATTACTTGTCGAACCGAACCTCCTTCACCACGCCCTGCGCGATACCGAACCATACGGTGGTGTATTTTTCTCCCTTGGCATTGGTGACATTCATGCCGGTGTAACCGAGCCAACCGCCTTGAGTCTTGTCCGGATCGCCAAAGACCTGCTGTATGACAGCTTGGGCTTTGTTCCGGTAAATGACATCGATGGATTTGGTGTTCACGCCTGCCGTCCAGGCAAACTTTTTGCCGGGTGGCACGGCTGGGGAGGGGGCGGTGGCCACTGCGTCTGTGCCACCCCCGCTGCCCACGATATGGCAGTAAATATGCTCCTGATCGCGTAGATACAAGCGACCATTGGCCACCACTGGATGGGTCCAGATCTTGCCTTTGCGACTCCGATTGATTGATTGAGGTTGAATCTGGAATTTACCCGCCAGCTTGAAGTTGGTGGGAATCGCAGGAACAAGGACGACATCGCCATTGGACTCGTTGACGGCGATAATCATGCCATCAGCAATTGTGATCGCTCCTTTGCGAAGCGAACGATCCCCGGTCCAGACATCATTCCCACTGGCAAGATCCTGACAGACCAAACCCCGACCTTCGCCAAACCCATATAGATGTTTTCCGTAGAGAACCACCCCGCCATGATGATTTTGCATCACCTTGTTTTGCCACACATCACGCACTTGATTGCCGGCACCAACTTCCACCAATTTGCATCCCACCCCATAACCGCTACTGACATACACCTTTCCAGCCGAGAAAATGGGCGTAGGGATAACCGCGGTTTTGCCCGGCCAACTGGACTTCCACAGTACCCTGCCACTGGTTGAGTCAAGGCCTACAAGATTTTTCTGGGTAAGTTGGATGAATTGGCGCGTGCCATTATGGGTTACGGCAATCACTGAAGCGTACTGGGCACCATCGGTAAACTGGCGGCTTTGCCAGACAACCTGGCCGGTTTGTTTGTTTAAGGCAGCCACCGCTCCCTGTCTTCCTCCCGGGGTAACAATGGCTAGATTTCCATCCACCAGCACACTCTCGGTGTAGCCCCAACCGGGCACCTTGCCCCCGAGTCGATTCATGCTGGTTTGCCATTGAATTTTCCCGTTGAGATCGGTGCAAATGAGACTGCCCTGACCGCCCATGGCGTAAACGCGACCACCCTCTACTGTGGGAGTACCACGCGGACCGCCACCCCAGTTGTTTTTTAACTCCGGACCGATATTGGCTGCCCATTGTTCCCTGCCGCTATTGGCATCCAGACAGATCAACTGTTCTGTCCCCCGTCGTGAACCCATGGTATAGAGTTTACCTTTAACAACTGCAAAACTGGAATAACCAAGGCCAGCCTGACTGTAAATCCAGGCGCGCGTCGGCCCCTTTGATGGCCATGTTTTCAGCAGACCCCGTTCTGTGTTCACACCATCGCGGTTGGGACCACGCCACTGAGGCCAGTCAAGGCCAAGGACGGTTTGCAGGCTGAGTACGAGAGTAATTAGAAGAAATGAAGTGCGCATCATTAACTAGACTTTCTTCTGAATAGAGGTTGCCAGACGTAAATTCAATCAAATTACTTTCTTTCTCAAAATAGCCCTATAGAACGTCTTCTTCCCGTTAGATTAAACACGTTAGAGGACTAATATTTTAAGGGTTAATTACTCATTTGCGTGGCAAGAGGGGGTCAATTGACCTTCTTTGCCTTGTGGCATTCAATTTGCTGTGCATGGGTATGAGTACGATTCCCAATAGCCCCAAGATGACCTGCCAGTCGTTACCGAGACGCCTATGTTTATGTGCATACTGGTTAGTCATCTTGTGCTTTGTCTTTCATTCCATCCTATGAGTGTCTTGTTGCCGAATTTCACAACAGGGTCAGGGTTTTGGCTATAGGCAACCTCCCGAAGGGGGGATTACTTCGTGGGGTTGCTATAGATTTTGCACTTCGGTAATGCTTTTTGCAGTTGGTCAATCTGAGTCTTGGGGATGGCGGGATTGTTCCAGAGCCGCAGCGTCTTTAACCGATTAAGCTTCTCCAGACTCGGCAGTTCGGTCAGTCGATTGGCGGAGAGATTCAGAAACGTTAACTGCGTAAGGTTCTCCAGACCCGTCACATCGGTCAGTCGATTGTGATCGAGATCCAGTGCCCTTAACTCTGTGAGCTTCTCCAGCCCCGTCACATCGGTCAGTCGATTGGCGGAGAGATTCAGAAACGTTAACTGTGTGAGGTTCTCCAGCCCCTTCACATCGGTCAGTTTTTTGAAGCTAAGATCCAGCCTCCTCACCTTCTCCAAATCCGTCTCGGTAAGCTCGCCTGTGGGTTTCTTGGCAGCTTTACGAATCGCCTCCTCAACAACGGCTTTTGGCGAAGGCAAATTAGGTTTTACCACACCTGTATTGCCGTCTTCCTTCTTCCCACACCCCAACGCCACCACCGCACATATCAAGAGGAGTTGTTTCATTCCGCTAAAGGCTAACCATTGGGCCAACTAGAGGCAACGGAGAATCCGCAAGGGAAAGTTAGGGGCGACCTTTCTTATCAAATAATAACTGCCACTTTTCCCTTAAATCATGTGGAGGAGGTTCACCGTGAAAAGATCTCTCATGCACGTTGAATTTGTCCCATGTTGCAAAAGACGTTTTGCAGACGTTACACCAACGTCCTTCCGCTGAATCAGGGCCGTAATCTGAACTATGGTGGTCTACTGCTTCACACCCCACCAACACCACCCCCGCACATATCAAGAGGAGCTGTTTCATGCCATTGAGGCTAGCGATTGGCCCAACTCAGGGCAAGAGATGATGAGAGGGTTCCCTCTCCTGATCTGCTGTGTTAAGACTGTGTTAAACACAGACGGTTCGCTCGGGTAACACGGCGACACCAATGAGCTAAACGCTGAAAATCGAGGAGGAAAAAGTGGCGGGAGTGACGAGACTCGAACTCGCGACCTCTGGCGTGACAGGCCAGCGCTCTAACCAATTGAGCTACACCCCCCCAATATCCCCGAGGGAAGGCGGGGAAGTTAGATTATCCCTCTATTCGCGTCAATTTGTTTGGGTTAAAAAAAAGTGATCCGGGCCACAGACGCCAAGGAGGTGGGGGTGGAGAACCCCTCTGAAGAAACGTTCTGTCGCCCGGATCAAGAAAACTGGTGTCCAACTAACCTGCCAAAGAACCTTTTAATTGTCAATCCACGATTGGAAAACCGCCGGTCTAACCACTTTTTCCCGTGACAATTGGCGTTTCATTCGTATATTTCCCCGCCTTGGTGAGGTTTGACCCCTTCGTCTAGTGGTTAGGACA
>JASLKQ010000041.1:0-23618 GCA_030747505.1 Verrucomicrobiota bacterium
GGTAAGGACTCCATTTATGGCTATGGTCCAGAATTGCCCTAGGAGTAGCCAATTCCTTGCAACCAAAGATAATGGAGTAACCCTTGCGTACTCCCAAATCAGTTGCAGGCATCACATCCTTTCGGCCCAGTTTAAACATCAGGATCATTTCCACTGTCCACCGGCCAATTCCCTTAACGGAGGTAAGGATATCAATGATTTCCTCATCACTCATTCCTTTCATCTTCCGAGCCGATGGGACGGCTCCGGTCTTTGTCATTTTAGCCAAGGCAACAATGGTTCTAGCCTTTGCTTCAGAGACTCCTGCACCGCGGATTTTCCCAAAAGGAGTGCCCAGGATTTTTTCCGGGCTAATGGGTTTTTTGCCGCCCACTTGATTCTTTAATTTAGAGAGAATTGAATGAGCCGCCTTGCCGCTCAGTTGTTGACCGATGACTGACTTTACCAGTGCCTCAAAAAGGGTGATGCGGTTATTGGGAGTCAGTGTAACCGGTTCGTATTTCTTTATGAACCGGCCCAGCACCGGATCTGTACGGGTTAAAAAACCGACCACCTTTTTACTCATCAATCAGGTTGTCCTTGATCTGTATCTTGGCGCTACCGGTGGTCTTGATATTGGCATGGTCCTTGCGCGAGTCGCTAAGAATACAGCCAGAAACGCGGGAGAATGTTACCTCCTTAAGGTGCACCTCAGGCCCGTCACAATCGACAATGTTGTTATCGGTAATATTAATGCGGCGGGAGTTCTCCACGGTAAGGCCTGCGGTGGCTTCACGGGTTTCAGAAAGAATATTGCCATTAAACACCACGTCCTTCGAATGACGTATGAGGACGGCGTTTTTTTCCTGCGGCCGGTTCTTGGGCGAATAACGGGGGTTGCGACCCATTACATTGGAGGCGATGGAGATCTTTTCGGAACCTTCTATTCGAATGGAATGCTGGTAGCTTCGCCACATCGTATTTCCGGTAACGGCCACTCCGTACAAATTCCTTAGGTCGATATTGGTTTGCACATCTGAGAGCACATTGTTGGCGATGGTAACATTACCTTTACGGTTATTCGACTCATCGGGCTTATCGCCCGCACCAATAATCCGGATGTTTGCCCCATCAGGCCCCTTGAAGGTGTGCTGAATGGTGCAGCCCACAATTGCAATTTCAGCCGCTCCCTTGACTGAACCTCTTGCATCAATGAGAATATTGGCCGTGGTGGGAGCCTCCGGGCCCATGTTGAATTCAAGGTCACAGGTGCCAATCTGGATATTGCGCACATCCCCGGCACGACTGACAACGCCACCGCCTGTATTATAACTAATGTGGCAGCCGGTGATATTGGATTGATGAACGTATACGTCATCATAAAAAATGCCAATGCCGCGGTTGGCATAAATGTGGCAATCACTGATGACAACATTTCGATTGCTCTTGGTTAGGTGTATGCCATGGCGCACACCGCGGATATGGGTGCGGGTAACAGTAAACTGAATGGTTCCACTGGCCTCAATCCCGTTGGCCTCGGCATGGTCCCCCTCAATACTCAGGCCATCTACCAAAGGCATGCGTTCACGATTCCAAATGTTGGATTTTGTCTTCGCAAGACCAACCCTGGCCTCGTTCGTGCCGATGAATTTAAAAGCAGGACCAGTCGCAGCCATGATAATTTTCGCGGATCCCTCGGATTTAAGGGAGGTAAAACCGACCTGATCGAGGTTGATGAGAAGCGTTTTGGTTATGCGATAGGTTCCCCTGGGGAAAACCACATGCCCACCCTTGTCGATCGCACGCTGGATAGCGGCTGCGTCATCCACGCGGCCATCACCCACAGCGCCAAACTCTTTGACATCTGCAGCAAAGAGCGTCGCTCCAAACTGAATGAGACCAAGTGGGAGTAGAATATTTCGTTTTAAGATCATGATTCCTTGGTTATCCGGTTAAAAGAAAATCAAAGGCAACTTTATCAAGGCAGTTTCTTTAACCTGATTTTGCGGAATGCAACCGTGCAGCCCTTGCCGTGATCCTGCAGTGCGATGAAGCCCTTCTTGCGGCTCATTTCCTTGTCATGATCGATCACGGTGCCGAACATCACGCCGTTGACCTTGTGAATGAGTTTCGGTCCTTTCGCGATGATTTCCATCGTGTTCCATTCGTGTTCCTTGAAGTGTGACTGAACCTTCTTAGGATCCCAACCCTGCTTGACCGTCTTGGAACCGTCTGGAGCCAAGGTGGCAACCTGCCCTGCGGTGGCCATCAAGTGGCGCGCCTTTTTCTTGGGATGCTCCTTGGCTAGTAGCGAATGATGCCAAAGGCCCATCTTGACCTGCTCGGCGACCTCAGCCTGATAGCCGAAGACCTGCCATTTACCCAGGTCATCACTGCGCACCTGCACCCCTGAGTTGCCCTTGTCCCAGCGGAACTCAAGGCGCAGGATAAAATTCGCCGGCTGGTCCTTGCGCCAGATCAACCAGTTCTTTTCCTTGGATTTGCCCGTACACCAAATCTCACCATTCCTGACTTCCCACATGCCGGGCTTACTATCCCAACCATCGAAACTCTTGCCGTTGAAGATCGGTGCAAATCCTTTTTCATCTGCACAAAGCAATGTAGCCGGCAGAATTAAGACGAACGCGAGCAGCTTGGATTTGAGTATCTTCATTGTGGTTGGATTATTGGTCAATAATTGGGTCTCTAAAGGCCACATGACGAGTTAAAATTAAAAGCCACCAAACAACCGCAGGAAATTTTCCTCTACACGCTTTGTCAGTTGTTCTTCCGGTTCCTCCAGAAATTTTGCCAGTTCACGATAAACGACTCTAATATTAGCCGGATGATTGACCGCCTTGCCCTCCCCGTCTTCCAAGGGGTACTCATTGAGCTGGCTGGGTAACTGCATATCGGGCGCATCGGTTTCAATGAGCAGGCGATCAGTTGGCACTTCCTTGAAAGCCTCACGGTGGCGACTTTTGGCTTCACGTAAAAAATAGCCAGAAAAACTATAGTAAGCACCCAGCTTGGCAAAAGCCGGTATCATCTCCGCTGAAGCTCCATAACTGTGCAGCAGGAATCCGCGCTTTGGCACTTCGTTTTCCTGCAACAGTTCCAGCAACCGTCCCCATGCCTTGAGACAATGAATACTCACCGGCAAATTACGTTCTGTAGCCATGGCCAGTTGAGTCAGGAAAACCTCCTCCTGATCGTCATAGGAAATGTCAGTTTTCCACCGGTCTATGCCAACCTCACCCACGGCCGAAGGATATTGATCCAGGAGACCTTCCAGAACCCTTTGCCAGGCAGGCGTACGAAGATGAATAAACCAGGGATGATAACCGAAACTGGGCAATACCTGCCGGTGGTCCTTTGCCATTTGAGCGACAGTCGGCCAGTCAGGTTCCGCACATCCATTCACCACCATGCGGGTTAAGCCCTTACACTGGGCAAGAAAACCAGTGCGGCCAGAAGAGTAACATTCGGCCTGAAAATGATTGTGGGCGTCGTAAAACACCTTACTTGGCCGACAAGACCTCCAGTGCCTTGAGAATCAGGGGGTCCTCGCCTTTCTCAAGATCAGTGCGCTTATTAAGCAGCTTGATATCAACGGGTATTCCCTTGCCCTCATAACAGGTCATGTCCGCTGAATAATAAACCTGATGAGAAAGCGTGTACTTCCAGCCGTTGGGCAGTTTCTTTTCCAGCATGTTGGAAAAAATGCCATTGGTCGGTTCACCAATGATTGTCACATGCGGCAGGTCTGCCATGAGCATGGCAAAGACATCGGCAGCACTGAAGGAGGCGTCATGGGTCAGTAATACTATGGGGCCGGTAAACGTGTTGTCAGCCGGCACCAGGTGCCGTTTCTTGAGTTCACCAAATTCATCTTCGCCCGGTCCATTCTTGGTCTTGCGATGATGCCCCACCCGCTTCTTGCCAGCAAACCGGCTGGTGATCTGGTAAACGCACTGGTCAGTCCCGCCGGGGTTAAGCCGAATATCCACAATCAGCCCCTTGATGTCCTTCATCTCATCCAGAACCTTGACCAAACCTTTCTCCAGACTTCGCTTGGAGACACCCTCAAACTCCGTGATAAGCAAGTACCCATAATCCTTGTTACGCGAATACACCAATAAGTTGGTGGCTTCCTTTTTCTCACCGAAACCCTTGGCCTTTAGAGTAGCAGAAACCATGGCCCCAAATTGCTTCTCCAGTTTGCCGGTATTAAATTCCTTGAAGAACCTTGGAGTATCCTCCGGGTTAAAGGTTTTCTTCTTCGCACCCAAACCCTTGGCCTTGAGGTTCACGTGCCCGTCCTTTAAGGGCTTGAGCATGTCACACAGGACCTGAAAGAGTTTTTCATCAGTGGTGTCCTTGGTGACCTTGGGGCGATAGGTCTTATACTGCTTTTGCCAATCCACCCCACGCAGCTTGAAGAAGGCGTAACGCTCATGAAACGTCTTCCACAAGGTTTCAAAGTTTTTTTCAGGAGCAGAAAGTTCAGCACCCATTGCACCGGATACAATGCCGCCCAAAAGACTCCATGCTAGAATTGCCCGGGTGGATTTCATGACTCCTTACTTTAAGAGTGCCTGCATCTTGGCCGCGTAACGCTTACCCAACTCGCGGTAACCGGCGGCATTAAAGTGAACCCCGTCCCCTTTATGATTGAGGCCCTCAGCAGAGACCCACGCCGCATGCTTCGCCTTGCCGGGCAACGCCTTGAGGGCCGCATCAACTACGGCTTTGTGCTTGGCACGTTTCCAAAACTGGCCAAGCTCACCGACAATGACTGGGATTTTCTGGTTGCCCAAATCCTTGCGCCAAGCCTCGATCATCGCATGTAACTGGGCTTCATAGATTTTAGCAGTTTCTTCCTTACCAGAATCACCTTCACCCTGATGCCAAAGGATACCCTTGATCACCCCATCCTTCTGGGCAAGTTTCGCCCGCTTGAAGGCAGCTTGATAAAGATCGCCCTGTTGTTGCCAGCGGCGAATGGGGGTGCCTCCCACTGCGCAGGGAATGAGGCCTATCTTCACCTCTTTATTAGCCTTGGCCATCTCAATGCCAAATGTACGCCCCAAGCTCACGCCAGCGATGGTTTTGTCAAAGGAGATCGGGTCCACCGCCGAAACCCATTCGTTTGCCTTGTTGAGCATCAATACCCGCGGTACAGCCACTTTGTCCTGCAATTCCACCTTTCCTCGACCGGCCATATTCGACTGGCCGATCAAGAGATAGAGATGAAAATCCGCATCAGCCGCCGGCAGTATTCCCGCGACGAATGCGAACAATGAAAGGAATATACGATGCATCTCTATTTAAAGGCCGTACTAAAGGGAGAAGCCGGTAGCCCAGCGCCATTCACAAGGTTGGGTTCAGCCATCTGATGCCAGCCAAAGCGCACGTGGACCGGTTTTTTCACTGCATCACTCTTTACGATCAAATGGTCACCATAAACGATCGTTGCCTTGGCTGGGTGCCATTTGCCGTCCTTGCCGGCAATTTCAAAGTGACTGACGGGTTTCTTGTCGTTGGTGGTCAAACCGCCAGTGCTGTCCTTCTGAAAATGGACTGTCAGGCTGTCCTTGCCTTCAGCGTGATCAATCTTCGAGAAGATGGGGCCTGAATACTGGCCCTTTAGCTTCTTGCCGTAGTCTTTAACCAAAGCCCAGAGGGCAAGACGTTTACCGACATCCTGTTTGTTGGGCGGATGAATGTTACGCAGGGTGGTGATGTCGGTGGTTACCGCCATACCGGTATGGGGAACCTTCAGGGTTTCCAGCTGTGCCTGCCAGATGCCCGGCAAACGCGGATCATTGTCACTGCCGTAACGGAAGGGAGCCAGCTGCACAAAATAGAAAGGCAGCTCTGGATTATTCCAAACACTGCGCCAACCGGCAATGAGTGCCTTCATCTTCTCGTGATACAACATTCCTTCGCCATTGTTGCTCTCGCCCTGATACCAAAGCGCGCCCTTGATAGTGTAAGGCAGCAGCGGGCTGATCATGCCATTGTAGAGCGCCAGTGGACTCTGGTGATTAACTCCGTTACCGCGCGTCGGTGATGGAAACTGGTCCAGTTTGTCAGCAAAGTTGGCCTTCAAAGCGGGTACACTCTTGAAACCGACCGGCGGAATCCAGGGTTCGATACGGGTGCCACCCCAGTTGCTGCCAATTAGGCCGATGGGTACATTGAGTTCCTTGTGTAAATGTCTGCCAAAGTAGTAGCCCACTGCTGTGAAGTTGGCCACGACCTTGGGGGTGCAGGGCTGCCATCCAGTGGAAGGCACATTGTTCTCGGGCTTGGCACTGGGCCGATGCGGAATCTTGATGTGACGAATGAGCGGATGATTGCCATTGGCAATTTCCTCCTTGGGATTGGCTGAACGACTCACCGTCCACTCCATATTGGACTGACCGGAACAAAGCCATACTTCTCCCACCAACACATCCTTCAATTCGAGCTTTGAACTACCCCGAATAGTGAGCGTTTGACCTTTGGCATTGGCCTTCATGGGATCCAAATGTACTTCCCATCGGCCCCCATCAGAGACTTTGGCCGTATGCTTTTGACCGGCAAATTCAACAGTGACAACCTTGTCTGAATCGTCCCAACCCCAGATCGGGCATTTTTCACCCTGCTGCAGCACCATGTGACTGCCGAGGATTGAAGGGAGCTTTGTTTCAGCCTGAACAAAAACGGCCGAAAGAATGACGACAATTATACTGTAAAAGAGAAAACGTTTGGTCATGGGCGTGATTGCACCGTCATTGGGCCTGCACGTCAATGCCCAAAGCAGAAGTCGGTCTTACTTGAGCTTCCGATAAGACTCAATGCGCTTCATATGTTGATCTTTGTTATCCTTATCGATCTCCACCAACTCCAGCGCCACTTCGACGGCTTTCACATAATCTCGTTTGGCGACCAGTTGCCTTTCTTGGTTGATCAAGATATCTGTTAGTATTATCTGCGCAAATTTACTGTTGGGACCAGTAGCTTTCAATGTTCTAGCGATCAATTTGGAATCGTCAAAACGGCCTTTTGTGCTGAGGAAATTGACGTATTTAAAGGCGACTTCCGTATTGGTTGGTCCCAGTGCAAAGGCTTGGCGATATGCGTAATCTGCCTCCTTGGCATATTCTTTTTTCAGCTTAGCATCTTGCGTGGTGGACTCTCGCCATGCGAACAGGCCCGCCTGGTCACACCTCATTTTTGAGAATGTTTTTTGCTCAAAAAAAGGTGGGCCTTTTCGGTAGGGGTATGGTCCCATTGTTTCCTTTTTTGCTTCTAGAAATAGACGGTTTCCATTGAATCCATCGCGCTCATTCTTGATATAAACCCCTTCAATCCACTTACATAATTCAGCCACGGTGGTTTCCGGCTTCACTACCGCATCTCCAACGCAGAGAGCCATATACCTCTTCCAGTCTTTCCGGATTTGGGAAATGAGGTCCGGAGGCAATTCCTTCAATGGTTTGCTCTCCAGCTTAAATATCAAGCCATGCGGCACCATGTGCGGCTTCATCCATTGAAGCGGAAAACTTTCTTCCAAATAAAATTCATGGTCAGGATTCTTCTCAAAAACCTTTTTGGCTAAAGACGCATTGATCGCCATAACCGCACCGACTCCACTTACCTGCGCTTCCGGAGCGGGCGCGGACATCAACGTGTTGTCTTTAGGGCAACGTAGTCCGCCTTGAGCGGTTATTTTCTTGTGGAGCTCAAGTCGACTTTGGTTGATTGAAATCAAATGAGGTGTGTCGCATTGAGGACATTTAAAATTATATTTCAATGTCACGTTCTCTCCCGGTGCGAGACCGCCGGTGATCATCCGTTTTTGGGCATTCTGAATGTATTCTGTGAATGCATCTTGGTTGTCTTTGACGGTGGGAATGTAAATACGCTTCCCATACAGTTCCCTCAAGTATTGTAAATAGTGCCCATCAGCTAATGCATTTTGGGTAATGGTAAAAAATGGATCAGCTTTTTCATGTGACTCGCTACCCAAAGTAATTGCAAATCGCCCCGGATCCGTACCTCCAAAATAGATGCTGCCCTTGGGGATAGCACCGACCACATCGGCCATGTATAAAAGCAGAAATTCGGCGTGCCATTGATCCACCATATTCCTAGCCCCGCTTACTTCATTGATTAAGGGAAAAGCGCCCAGCGTTCCGCCGTTCATCTTTGCCAGAAGTCTAGCATGATTCAATGAAGCAACGAAATTACCGTCGATGACTGCATCGAAAAACTTCCAAACCAGTTCAGGTGGTTTGACCTTCTTTTCCGCAGCAATATTTTTGGCGTAATCACGCTTGCGAACTGCAAACGCTTTAAATTGAGCCATAAGTTTGGCCTCAAGCTCTGTAGTTGACTTTATTACGGGGGCTGGCTTGCCTGCGGGCTGCCCAAAACTTGCAAATCCACCAATAATAAAGGCGCAAACAATGGTACTAATTGGTGAATGCATAAGATTACTTGCCTTCAGTCACCATCTTGAAGTCATCGGTGCGGAAGGGAGTAGCCGGCAAGCCTTCACGGCTCATTAAAGTGCAAACAGGATTCACTGCCCACGCGTAGCGTACTTGAGTTGGCGTGACGCCTTCGGCCCAGACCACCACCTGGTTTTTCCCCGCAATGCGTGCATTAGCCCAAACAAACTTTTTATCTTCACCACATACGGCAAAACCTTTGGGATCACGCACATCAAAGCTGTATAAGCCAGCACCCACATGATCAAACGTGATCACAGCCTTATCGCCCTTAATCTCCATACTTTTAAACCGCGGACTTTGATGAACGATGTCCACGCCATAATCCTTGGCCAGGGCCCAACGCGCGAGCCGCTTGGCAACGGTCTGCTTATCACGTGGGTGAATGTCGCGGCCTTCTCCCACATCAATGATTACCGCCTCACCCGTATTTTTCAATCGATCCATGGTCATGGTCTGCGCCTCACGCAGTTCAGCCCAGTTGTCATCAACTGGCTCGGGCTGTTCATCACGAAAGTCCGCCAATTGCACCCAGTAGAAAGAGAAGTCACCCTGCCCCCATTCATCCCGCCAATTCTGGATCATGAGGGGAAATACTTCACGATAGGCCTTGGCGCGGGCGCTATTGCTCTCTCCCTGATACCAAATGGCGCCACGGATGCCGTAACCAATGGTCGGCTTGAGCACTCCATTGTAGAGATTCCCCGGTCGATGCTGGCCGGTCAGAGGGTTGCGCGGATTGCGCGGGCGCCGTGGCACAGGTTTACCAGCCTTACGCGCGACTTCAGCAGCCGTTTTCCATTTTTCCAACTGCGCATTGAACTTTGCAGTCACCTTCTCGTGGTCATAGGTTGCTTCAGTTTGTTTCCACTGCTCCACGAATGGTTTGGCCGCAGGCAGCTTGGCCAGACGGTCACGGCGAATCCAAGCTTCAGCCGCTGAACCACCCCAGGCATTATCGATTAAACCAATAGGCATATCCAACGCCTGATGCAGCGTGCGCCCAAAGAAAAATCCCACAGCAGAAAAGCTCATCACAGATTCCGGCGTAGCCGCCATCCATTCGCCTTCAAAATCTTTTTGCGGTTCCTGTGTACCCACCTGCGGCACAGAGATCAGGCGAATGTTGGGGAACTTTGCCGTGAGGCTTTCCAGGTCAGGATCATAAGCACGGTCCACCGACCAAGCCATGTTCGATTGGCCAGAACAAATCCATACCTCGCCCACGAGCACATCAGCGAGCGTTATCGTGTTGCTTCCCTTGATGGTCAGCGTTTGCCCCTTGGCATTGACCTTGAGCGGCTGGAGCTTCACCCGCCACGCACCATCTTTGGCAGCCGTAGTCACGTGCGATTGTCCGGCGATGGAAACGGTCACTTTCTCTCCCGGCGCAGCCCAACCCCAGATGGAGTTGGCATGATCACGCTGCAAAACCATGTGGCTTCCGAAAATGGAAGGAAGCTTCACCTCAGCCTGCAAGTTCAGGCCGACCAAAAGGAATAACACCGCAAGAGACACACAATGTTTGGACATGAAGGAAAGTTGAAGACGCAACAAGCCTCGCGTCAATGCTGAAAAAGAAGTTCTTTAATCAATTTTCTTTAAACAACCGGTCGTTACGTAAGCAGTAATACCAGTCTCACTTTGGACCAAAGAATAACTCCCTGCATCCCTGACTAATCTGACTTTTGTTCCCTTCGAAAAAGCTCCTTCTGGTGGCCGGGCCTGCTGAGGCCCTCCCACGTAATAGTACTCATTAACTGATCCTATGGTATGAGTAAAACGTCCGGCAATGCTTCTTCCCCTGGCTGGTTTCCCCAGCAACCCGTCTTCCAGAAACTCTTTGGCATCAGGCCTAAATGGAACGGTTTTTTCTGATCGAGAAGATCCTTCTGAATGCCATCTGCATCCACACCCGGCAAGAATGATACCTGCGCAAACTAGCATTAGAGGCATAACTTCGTTCAATAAATACCTTCTACACACGAGGGTATATTGAAAGCCAACTACAGTATACGTCAACGTGAAAGAACCTAATCAAGAACTTGGCCTGAGGATTGTTGTTCGTTATAATGCGGGCCATGCAGAAATGGGAATACAAGCTGGTTAAGCGCGGGGATATTTCCCAAGCCAAACTCAACGAACTGGGCGCAGAAGGATGGGAACTCCTGCCCGTTGTCCTGCCCCAGTGTAATATTCCCAATAGTTTCGATGAAATTGAAGTCGAAGTAATCCTGCGCCGACCTGTGCAAGACTAAGTAAGTTACAAATCACGAAGGTTGTAGGCGTGAAGCTTTCGGTGCAGGGTACGTCGACTCATACCGATTTTCTTGGCAGCCTTGGTGCGATTCCCTTCAAACTCTTTCAGGGCTCGGATGATAAGTGCCTTCTCCGCATCCTCCACGGTGAGATTCTTTTTGGTTAAAACCTCTTTGGCATCGGGGTGAGGAACTTTTGAAGACTCGCCTCGAATACTGGGAGGCAAATCGCGCACAGTAACCGTGTCACCACGGCATAACACCACCGCATGCTCGATAGCGGTACGTAACTCACGCACATTGCCCGGCCAGGAATGATTCAACAACAACTCCACCGCATCAGGATGAAGCATCTCAACTGACTTGGAATTTTCCTCTGCAAATTCCTTTAAAAATGCCTTCGCCAGCATGATAACATCCGTACCCCGATCGCGCAAAGGCGGAAGGCTCATCTCTACCACACGCAATCGGAAAAAGAGATCTTCACGAAAATCGCCTTTTGCCACTTGCTCCTCAAGATTAAGATTGGTGGCGGCAATCAGGCGTACATCAGCCGTTTGGGTTTTATTGGAACCAACACGCTCAAAGGTTCGTTCACCGAGAAAACGTAACAGCTTTACCTGAATAGACTGGTCAATCTCACCAATCTCATCAAGGAACAGCGTCCCTCCATTGGCCTGTTCAAAGCGGCCGATGCGTCTTTCATGGGCACCGGTAAAGGCACCTTTTTCATGCCCGAAGAGTTCACTCTCCAGAAGCGTTGGTGAAAGGGCCGCACAGTGGACCGTGACCAATGACTGCCTGGCACGGGGACTCAGGTTATGGATGGCCTTGGCAATGAGCTCCTTGCCGGTGCCGCTCTCGCCAAGCACCAGTACGCTGGCGCGCGCCGGGGCCACCTGCTGCACCACCTCGAAAATTTCCTGCATTGCCGGCGATTCACCGATGACGTTCTCCAAACCAAACTTATTGTCAACCTGACTTCGTAGCTCACGATTTTCAGTCTCAAGTTTTTGTGACCGAACTGCCCGGGCAATCCGCATTTCCAGTTCATCAATTTGCAAACGTCCCTTGGCGATGTAGTCATCTGCCCCCTGCTGCATGGCATCCACCGCCATTTCCTCGCTACCGTAGGCGGTCATTAGAATACAGATGGGTGGTTTACCCATGGATTTGGCACGTTTTATGAGATCCAGTCCCCCCAGTCCCGGCATCCGAAGATCGGTAAGCAGAACATCAAATCCGTCCTCCTCAATCAAACGCACCGCACTTTCACCATCCTCGGCAATGTACACATCATACCTGTCCTCCAAGGCCGCCCGCAGACCTTCACGAGTGGGTTTCTCATCATCAACAATCAGAACAGTGGGTTTAATCATGGGAATTATTTTTTTCTCCGCCTGTCAGGCGCAAAGTTTGATGCTCAGTAAGAGGAAACCAAATTCGAAAAGTGGTGCCTTCGCCGGTGTTACTCTCCAGCTCAATGCGCCCACCATGTTCCCGCACAATACGTTGAACAATCATTAACCCTAACCCACTCCCTTTTTCCTTGGTGGTGAAGTACGGCTGAAAAATCCGGTTGATCTTTTCCTGTGGAATCCCGCCACCAGTGTCGGCCACATGCACCCACACTCCATCAGGTTCAGCCAACGTGGTGAGAGTAAGCGTACCGCCCTGGGTCATAGCTTGCACAGCATTCTTGATCAGGTTTACCAATGCCTGCTTCACTTGCACTTCATCCAGGGGGGCTATAGGTAATTCATCGGCAAAGTGCTGTTCCAGCTTCACCTCCCGATTATCGATCTCGGGCCCGAGCAAAGTAACCGTATCGATAACAATATCATTAAGGGATATTGGCTTAAGTTCCGGACGCGTGGGCCGGATCGCCTGCAAAAACTGGCTAATGATATAATCAAGCCGATTGATCTCACCTTTGGCGATATCCAGATAGGTTTCCAGTTTACGAATACTAGCAGCGTAATTGGCTGCAGAATCCGGATCACCCAAGTCGACGGGCTCATCGGTATCGGTGGCCTTGAGTTTCTTGATCTCGCGTTCCATGAGCTGGAGATGAATATGGAGTGCGTTAAGCGGATTACCGATTTCATGTGCTACACTGGCTGCAAGCAGCGTGAGTGCTTCAACGCGTTCGCTCTCAATCACCTCAAAAGTTTTCTGCTGTTCCTCAGTGGCATCATTAATAATAACAGCCAATCCATGGGTGCCTTCACCGATCAACGCAGCCGTATACACACGCAAAAACCGGCGAATGGGATAGGCAACCTCCAGCTCATGACGCGTCACCGACATGCCGTCTGAAGTTTCAGCAGCACAAAGTTTTTCCCAATCCAGATCAGGAAGAAACTGAGAAAGCCTTTTCCCTTCAGTTTTATCAATTGGCAGGCCCAGTAGATGTTCCGCTGATTGGTTCGCCCAGGAAACCTGAGCCTTACCATCAAGCACGAGTACGCCATCCTCAATGGTGTCAAAGAGCGTCTCCAAGAAATCCCGCTCCCGCACCAGCCGTTGCACCACTGTCTGCAGACCCTCCGCATCAAGCTCGTCAATACGACCTGCTATTCGATGAAAAAAACTGGTTCTTTCAGTTGCCATTCTTAAATGGTGTCATTATGCCCCGTTAATTCAAACAGGCAAAAAAGCGCCAAAGTGTCTCACTACCCTACTGGTAAATTAACAGCATTTCAAGCCCGGATAAAGCCCTCTGAAACCTTGACCATCGAGCTCTTCCCTGTTGAATTAGCCACCTCCAAATTCTGTCTAACCAATACTCCTTTAATGAAAAAGATTTTATCCAAATACCTAATCGTCGCCTTAAGCGGATTGGTACTCCTGAATGGGGCCGCTGAAGCCGCACCTAAAAAGATTCTGGTGATTACTCAATCAGCAGGATTCCGTCACCAACCGGTAAACCGCAAGGGGCAGGAAACCTGCCAGGTGGAACGGGTGCTGGCCAAGATCGGGAAGAAGAGTGGAATCTTCACCACGGTCAATTCCCAGAATGCCATCAAGTCCATTACCCGGGATAACCTAAAGCAGTTTGATGGCATCTTTTTCTACACCACAGGCATGCTCCTGCCTGATGGCGACCCACGCGAGGCCCTAATGGATTTCATCAAGTCCGGCAAGGGCTTTGTCGGAACACATAGTGCGGCCGATACCTTTAAAAAATATCAGGGCTACGTTTCCATGATTAATGGCAGCTTTGCCGGTCATCCCTGGGGAGGTGGCAGTACCAACGGATTTCTAAACCATGAACCCAATCATCCTACTGTCACCATGCTGGGTAAAGAGTTCATGTGGAAGGATGAGATTTATCAATATAACAACTTTGACCCAAAGGCAGTGAGGGTCCTCTTCAGTCTGGACATGGCCAAGAGCAAACCGCAGATGCCCTATCACGTTCCTGTATGCTGGGTGCGCAATTTTGGGAAAGGGCGGGTATTTTTCACCAATCTCGGCCACAACGGTTCGACTTGGGAAAACGAAACCTACCATAAGCATCTGATCGAAGGCTTCAAATGGTCACTGAAACTCACTGATGGCCCTGCCGAGCCCAATCCTGAATTACAGGCCAAGGAAAGCATCAAGGCCTTTGCTCTCTTTGCCTCGCAAAAGATGAAACTTGATCATGATAAACTAATCAAGGACATGATGGCAAAGGCCAGTGATGAAAAGTTTATCAAGCTACTCCGGGAAAACAGCTGGAAAAGCAAAGGGCGGGATATGAACCTCATTAAGGCGGTTATCGCAGAGATAAAATAAATTTATCCAACGGCCCTGAAAGGGCAGGGCCATCGGTCCACGCTTGCTTTTGAAGTTGATTCGCGCAAACTACGCAACCCCTTACTCATGAGTAATAAGAAAGAAGATTTTAACCGGCGTGACTTTATTTCCTCAGCCGGAGGTTCACTGGCTGCCATGGCCGCAATGATGCAGGCCATGGAGGGCCGGGCCCAGGAAAGTGAAGGCAAGGATACCACCCGGCGCACGGATGACTCCACACCGCCAGTCAAGATGGGTCTAATTGGATACGGACCCCACGGACGGGATATTGCCCGCAACCTTGCCCAACTCCCCAGTGCGCCGTTGGTGGCCGTCAGTGACAACTATGGCGCCATGCTGCGCCGCTCCAAGCGCGAACACCCCAAGAGCAAGGGCTATGAAAATTATCAGGATTTACTGAAAGACAAAAATGTGGAAGGGGTCATCGTTGCCACTGCCCCGCACGATCATAAACAGATCGTAATCGACGCACTTAAGGCCGGTAAACACGTCTACTGTGAGGCACCATTAGCCCATACGCTTGACGATGCCCGTGCCATTACTCAGGCTGCCCTCGCCAATCCCAAGCAGAATTTTCAACCAGGGCTCCACTTTCGCAGTGAACCACAGCGTCACTTTATGTTTCCCTTCATGCGGGCAGGAGCCATTGGGAAAGCGGTTCACGCGCGCACCCAATGGCATAAGAAAACCAGTTGGCGTAGAGTTTCTCCTAATGCAACCCGGGAGAAGGCTATCAATTGGCGCCTGAATAAAGAGATTTCACCCGGCCTTGCCGGCGAAATCGGAATGCACCAAGCCGACTTGGTGAACCATTTACTCAAACTCACTCCCGTAGCAGTTAATGGTTTTGGTAATACCGTCCAGTGGCGTGATGGAAGGCAGGTTCCTGATACGGTGAACCTGGTCTATGAGTATGAGAACGGATTCTCACTGACACAGGAACTCACTCTTTCCAACTCATTTGATGGCGAATACGAGGTCATGCACGGCACCAACAGTGCAGTCATGCTTCGCGGCACACAGGCTTGGATGTACAAGGAAGCCGATGCCCCTCTCATTGGCTGGGAAGTATACGCACGCAAGATGCCCCACTATGGATCTCCTGGAGTAGTGCTCGCTGCAGGAGCCACTACACTGGGTAAAAGCGGTAAAAAACTTTATCAGGAATCCACCTTCACTCAATCACCTCTTTTCTATAGCCTAGAAGCCTTCGCCTACAACTCTCATCAGGTTAAGAGTGCAGTAGAAGATTTTCTCGACACCTTTGGTGAAGCCGATGCCGATACTTTGGCTGATTATATAGCCGATCAACTGGGTGAAACTAATAGCCTTTTACCTGCCGCCAACGCAGTTCAGGGTTATCAGGCAAATGTAATAGCCCTCAAGGCCAATGAAGCAGTGAATACCGGCAAACGCATTGAAATCACCGAAAAAGATTTAACCGTTTAATCTTAGAAATATTTATCATGAAAAAAATCCTTTTTCTCTCCCTAGTTCTTTTCGCTCTATCTGCGCCAGCAGAAGTTTTCAAGGCCAAGTTCGGCCTGAGCAAGCTGATCATCGATGGCGATTCCAGCGTGCACAAATGGAAGGTGGAAACCAAGGTGATTGGTGGCTTCCTCGACGTAGATGCCACGGCGCTGAAAAAACCCGGCACGGTCAGTTCAAAAGGTTCTGTGATTGTGCCTGTGCGCCAGCTTAAAAGCGGTAAAAAGCGCATGGATGAAGTAATGCATGCGGCCATGAATGAGCCGAAGCATAAACTCATCAAGTTCACCATCAGCACTCTTGAAGTAAAATCCGTGAAAGACGGCGTATCCAGTTGTACCGGTGGAGGAACCATCCAGATTAACGGCATTACCAAGCCTTTAACCATGGAGGTGAAAATTACTCAAACCGGAGATAAATTAACCGTGGAAGGACACACTCCACTAAAGATGACCAGTTTCGGCATCAAGCCGCCCTCTCCCAAGTTGCCTACCGGCAACATTGTTACCAAGGATGAGGTAAAAATCAGCTTCTCCTGGGTCACAGTCAAGTGACTCAAGCAAAGCGATTACATCCGTGGTATACCAGGCTATGGCGACTGGCCCGACTGGATTATATCAAGATTCTCCGCACTAAGGGAGCTCCCACCCAAGTAGCCCGAGGAGTAGGGTATGGTATTTTTATTGAGCTAATTTTCTTCCCCACACTCGGCCTGGCATTTTTCTTGATGTACCCCATTAATAAATACCTCAAGGGCCATATGGGGGCATCCATGGCGGGTTTTGTTTTCGCCAAACTGTTCGCATTTCTCACCATCCCTCCCAGCTTCATTCTCGGAAGTAAAATCCTTAGTTTACAGAACTATGGTGACAAATTTATGACCGCTGAGGAAAAGCTAAAACCACTTGGAGAAATCTGGAACGTGGTAAAGGATTTATTTAGCTCAGGAGAACTCATCAAAGCACTGGCCGGATGGACTGTAGGGGCATCGGTTTTCGGATTGGTTCTGGGTACCGTTGGATTTTTCATCACTCGCACTGCACTGAGAAAATATCAGGCCAAGCGTCAAGCCCGCCGAGAACAAGTACTGGCAGGAAAAACAGCGGTTAAGATCTAACTTAAGCCAGCAATCTTTCGACCACTTTTCCGTGCACATCGGTAAGCCGATAATCACGCCCTTGATAGCGAAAGGTAAGCTTCTCGTGGTCAACACCTAATAGATGCAGAATCGTCGCGTTCAGATCATGAACATGCACAGGATCCTTGACTATATTGTAGCACCAATCATCAGTTTGTCCGTAGGTCATACCACCTTTAATGCCACCTCCTGCCATCCACAGGCTAAAACAACGCGGATGATGATCGCGCCCAAAGGACTTTGCGTTGCCTCCTTGCCGGTAAACTGTTCTACCGAATTCGCCTCCCCAAATAATTAATGTATCTTTAAGTAGTCCTCTCTCCTTCAAATCCATTACCAATGCCGCACTTCCCTGATCCGTTTCCTTGGTAATCTTTGGATGCCGACCGGGAATATTGCTGTGGTGATCCCAGCCACGATGATAAAGTTGTACGAACCTTACTCCACGTTCACATAACCGACGCGCCAACAAACAGTTGGCTGCATGAGTTCCAGGGATACGGGCGTCCTCTCCATAAAGTTTAAACGTACTTGCAGGTTCCTTGGAGAGGTCGGTTAAATCAGGTACACTCATCTGCATTCGGTGAGCCATCTCATAAGCAGCAATTCGAGTATCTATTTCAGGGTTCCCGGTTTGAGAGCGGCGAAGCTGATTGAGTTGTGATAGTGAATCCAATAGTTTCCGCCGGCCTTCATCATTGTCATCTGTCGGATCCTTCAAATAAAGCACGGGGTCACCGGCAGAGCGAAACTTCACTCCCTGATGATTGGAGGGAAGAAAACCACTTCCCCAGAGGCGTGCATAAATTGGCTGTGCCTGAGGGTCGGTGTTTTTGCTGAGCAAAACAACGTAAGCAGGCAAATCCTTGTTTGAGCTGCCCAATCCGTAACTGGCCCACGCACCCGCACTCGGTCGACCTGGTTGCTGGTGGCCGGTCTGGAAAAACGTAATTGCCGGGTCATGGTTGATGGCCTCGGTGTGCATGGAGCGGATAAGGCACATCTCATCAGCAATTTTCGCGTGCCAAGGCAAAAGATCACTGATCTGGGTCCCACACTGGCCATGAGCCCTGAAAGGGGAAAACGACTTGGCTACCGGAAAGTTTTTCTGCCGGGAGGTCATTCCAGTAAGGCGCTGACCGCGACGGATGGAATCAGGAAGATCTTTCCCGTTAAGCTTTTCCAGTGATGGCTTGTGGTCAAACAAATCCACCTGTGAAGGAGCCCCGCTTTGGAACATATAAATGACTCGTTTGGCTTTTGGGGCAAAATGAGGGACACCCGGTTGGCCTGAAAGAAGATCCGGAAGTTTAGGTTTGGCGAACAGGTTCTCGTTGAGCAACGAAGCCAGGGCTGCCCCTCCAATCCCCGTGGCAGTGCGCCCGAAAAAGTGACGACGATTGATTTCGAGTGGATTCATGTCAATTTTTCGTGATCGTTTCGCTCAGGTTCAGTAATACACGCGCCACTGTAGTCCAGGCTGCCAGCTCTGGTTTCGGCAGATTTGCATTTTGATTTGAATCTCCAACAGAAAGCACCGCTTGGGCGGATTTTCTATCCCTAGTGTATAAATCGAACCGCTCCTGAAACAACGCTTGAAGCACTGCCTTCTCTTCTTGGTTTGGCAGACGTGAAGTGACTAGGCGGAATCCGTGTTGCATGCGTTCCTCAGCATTTTTTGAGGCAGACATCATCCGTTGAGCAAGATGGCGTGCGGCCTCAACAAATTGCGGGTCGTGCAGCATTACGAAGGCCTGCAAAGGTGTATTCGTGCTTGATCGACGAACCAAACAAAATTCGCGTTCAGGTGCGTCAAAGGTCGCCATAGAAGGGGGAGGCACGGTCCGCTTCCAGTAGGTATACAGGCTGCGCCGGTAAAGTTTGTCTCCTGAATCCTGTTTGTAGGTTCGTGAATAACCTGGACGATTATTCAGTTCCAACCAAAGCCCTTTGGGATGATATGGATAAACGCTTGGCCCTCCGATGCCATCAACCAGCAAACCACTAGCAGCCAAAGCATTATCTCTAACAACCTCTGCATCCAGCCGATGACGAGACCCTCGAGCAAGAAGACGATTCTCATAATCTTGAACCAATTGACTGGGGGATGTTTTCGAACTTTGACGATAGGTAGAACTCATCACAATCAGTTTTAATAGAGCCTTGGTATCCCAACCGTTCTCAGTGAAATACACCGCCAGCCAATTGAGCAATTCTGGATGACTTGGCCAATCACCCTGAACCCCAAACTCTTCAGTGGTTTTTACTATCCCTACTCCAAACAAACGATGCCAGTGACGGTTGACCGCTACGCGAGCTGTGAGTGGATGTTTGCCATCAACCAACCAGCGCGCGAGTTTCAGGCGGTTTGAAGATCCATTTTTCTTGAGTACAGGCAAAAATGCAGGTGTATCTGCGGTAACTTCTTCCCGTTTTTGATCATACTGACCGCGATAAAGAATATGGGTTGCACGCGGTTTGGGCATGTCCTGCATGATCATCGTTGTCGCACCCTGGCCCTGCAGGCGTTTTACCTCAGCTGACAGTGAATCAACCTCAGACTGCAGCATCCGCAACTTGGGTGGTGCAGCACTCTTGAGAAAATGAGAACGCAGGCGTTGTTTCTGCTGGGGAGTCCGTTTTGTCACTGGCAGGCCGGCAATCTGCGGGATGCTCTCGGCCGATGTTAACTGGGGATCAACATCCTTGGTGAGGGCCAAACGAAAACGGCCAATCGAATGAATACTCCCAAATTGAAACTGCAAGCGAATCGTTAAATCTGTGCCCGACTCAAAACCAAAAGCTTTATTCGCAATAAACAAGGCCATTCGGTTTTCTTTCCTGGTCGGTCCATCCACAGCCCAACCGGTACCCTTGTTGCCATCGATAGTGGTGGCGATGTTATAGTTTTTCTGCGAATAGTCAGCCACTGCACGCTTGAATTGTATGCGCTGCAGTTTTCCTTCTCCCGATGCAGGGGTGATTTCTGCTTCAAATTCGCCCAAAACAAAATTGGAATTAAAAGCCCGGCCAGGTCCATTATGGGGAAGACTTGGATGAGTCAAACATTCCAAACGGATGGCAGTAATTCCTGACTCCTTCGTCTTAAGTTTTATCGTATAGGTTTCACTGGCAGGTGAATTACCTCCCACAAGCGTTGAAGTATCGGGCAACTCTTTAAACGTCGTGCCCTTGCCGCCGGTTACTTTGGTTGGTTTAATAATCGTCCACCCGCTCCGATCTGTTTTCGGTTTCAGGGTGGCTTCCCATTTGGCCTGGGCTGCGGCAATGTTCTCCTCCTGCGCTTTAAGTTTTCCTTTTGAAGCAACCATTCTGGTCTTCGCTTGTTCTATGCCTTGAGGCGGTACCTTGATATTGGGGGTGAAACCGCTCTGCCCGCGTTCTGGAACCTGATTGAAGAAAGCAAAAAACTGATAAAATTCCTTTTGCGACAATGGATCATATTTGTGGTCATGACACCGAGCGCATAAAAAACTAAGGCCCATCCAAACCTGAGCCGTCGTGGTAACCCGATCGACAACATATTCAGTGCGATATTCCTCACCGATCACCCCCCCTTCAATGGTGATGGGATGATTTCGATTAAAACCCGTGGCTACTTTTTGATCCAAGGTGGCGCCGGGAAGAAGATCTCCGGCAAGTTGCTCGATGGTAAACTTATCGAAGGAAAGATTCCGATTATAGGCATTGATCACCCAGTCGCGCCAAGGCCACATACTCCGGTGGGTATCATACTGGTATCCATTGGTATCAGCATAGCGGGCAGCATCCAACCAGTAACGGGCCATATGCTCACCATACCGAGGGGAAGCAAGTAGTCGTTTGACAACTTTTGAGTAGGCATCCGGTGAATTGTCCGAAAGGAAAGCATCCAGTTGATCAATCGAAGGGGGAAGACCCGTCAGGTCAAAGTACACGCGACGCAATAACGTTGCCTTGTCCGCTTCGGGCGAAGGCTTCAACCCCTCCTTCTCCAGTCGGCTCAGGATGAAATAATCAATGGGGTTACGCGGCCATTTAGCCTGCCTCACTTTGGGTAATTGCGCTTTTTGAGGTGCAATAAAAGACCAATGTTTTTGGTGCTTACCCCCCTGTTTAACCCAAGCCTCTAAAAGCTTAACCTGATTCTCCGATAGTTGTTTATTAAAATCCTTTGGAGGCATCCTTTCATCAGCATCCGAAGTGGTAATCCGGTAAATCAGTTCGCTTTCCTCCAAGTTGCCGGGGACTACTGCCCTCACTCCCGACTTCAGCTCCATTTGTGAGCCTTGCCCCTCATCGAGCCTTAAACCCGCTTTACGTTGCTTGGAATCCGGCCCATGACACTCATAACAGTGATTGGAAAGAATGGGCCGAATATCCCGATTAAAATCAACCAGTGCAGCGGAAAGCGCCGAGGCGAAAAACCAAAGGGAAACAACGATTAGGAAACGAATCATGCAATTACATCCTTGATCACCTCGCCGGCTACATCAGTCAGTCGAAAATCACGCCCGTTGTGACGGTAAGTCAATTTCTCATGATTCATTCCCATCAAGTGTAGAATGGTGGCGTGCAGGTCGTTAATATGAGCTTTATTGACGGCCGCCTTATGCCCAATTTCATCGGTTTCACCGTAGCTCACACCGCCCTTGGCCCCACCACCGGCCAACCAATAAGTCAGCGCATGTGGATTGTGATCACGACCAGGCTTCTTGGACTTCTGCGCCAAGGGTAAACGCCCAAATTCTCCACCCCAAATTACAAGTGTTTCATCAAGCAACCCACGCTGGGAAAGATCCTCCAATAAAGCGGCAATCGGTTTATCGGTTTCCCCGGAAAACTGCGTATGATTACCATGAATGTCATTATGCCCATCCCAACTGCGCTGGTTCTCCATGCCTCCGCTATAAATTTGGACGAAACGAACACCCCGTTCGACCATCCGACGTGCCGTTAGGCACTGGGCGGCGAAATGTTTACACTTATCATCATCCAGCCCATACATCTTTCGAAGATGCTCTGGCTCCTTGTCGATGGCTAAGGCCTCAGGTGCCGCACTCTGCATCCGGTAAGCCAATTCAAAACTCTCAATGCGCGCAGCCAATGATTCCTCGAATGGATTCGCTTCAAAATGTTTTTGGTTCAGGGTTTTGAGCAAATCCAATTGGCGCCGCTGCTGCTCGGCGTTCATTTCATTGGGCCGCTTGAGGTTATCTATAGGCTCACCGGTGGGCCGGAAGTGCGTGCCTTGATAAACACTGGGCAGAAAACCTGCGCCCCAGTTGGCTGCATGGCCTTTGGGTAAGCCTCTGCCCTTGGGATCACTCATTACCACAAACGCCGGCAGGCTATCGCTCTCGCTGCCCAACCCATAGGTTACCCACGATCCTACACACGGATAGCCCATACGCGGCAAACCACAGTTCATTGCAAAGAGCGCCGGGGAGTGGTTATTGCTCTCAGTGTGGCCTGAATGAATAAAAGCCATCTTATCGGTGTGCTTGGAAAGATGCGGGAAAATGGAGGACACATGCTTGCCACATTGGCCGTACTGCTTGAATTCAAAGGGGCTTTTCATGAGCCCGCCCACTGCGTTGGAAAAGAAACCAGTAAATTTATCAAATCCTTTAAGTTCCTGCCCATCGCGCTTGGCCAGTTCGGGTTTATAATCCCACGTATCTACCTGACTGGGGCCGCCATTAATGAAGAGCCAAATAACTGACTTGGCCTTGGTCTTGAAATGCGGATTCTTCACTGCCAAAGGGTTTTTTGCCGCCAAACCTTCCTGCTGCAAAAGGCTGGCAAGACCCAGTGAGCCAATGCCCATACCGCAACGTTGCAACATGGAACGACGGGTTAATTGCTGTGCGTGAAATAATTCGTCCATAATCAATTCACATAGATAAATTCATTAAGCCCAAAGAGAACCTGTGATAGATCTGCAAGAGCCAGTTTACGCGCATCATTTCGCCCAGCCGCTTTATAGGATCCAGCCTGCGTCTGCATAAAAGCACTAATAGATTTTGTTTCTAATTCTGTAGGCTCACGACCAACCACCGTCTGGTAAGCCAAATTAATGGCCTCTTTATCATCGGTCTTCTTTTCAAATTGGGCGGCTAAGGCTACAGCAGCCTCGCGTACCTGCCCATTATTCATGAAATGCAATGCCTGTGGTGCAATAATGGTGGCGGGCCGACTGCCCTGACTTACCAAGGGTTCTGGCGAATCAAAAAGCTGCATGGTCGGGATGAGCTTACTGCGCTTGATCATGAAATAAATGCTACGCCGCTTCATGCGTTCATCCAATGTACCAGCGCCATACATCTTTGTATCCAGAAGCCCGCTCATCCTGAGGAGACTATCGCGGATTGCTTCGGCCTGCAGTCGCACGGGCGTGCGGCGCCAATGCAGCTTATTCTGCGGGTCTGCCTTCTGCTTAACCGC
>JASLKQ010000041.1:23628-29042 GCA_030747505.1 Verrucomicrobiota bacterium
TAACTCCACTGCTAACCAGTCCAAGAGCTGCGGATGGGTGGGCAACTCTCCCTGCAACCCAAAATCATTGGGGGTATTCACGATACCTTGACCGAGGTGATGCTGCCAAAGGCGGTTGGCCATCACTCGTGCCAAAAGATGCCCGGCACCATGCTGGGTATCGGTGATCCAGTTAGCCAGTGAAAGACGGCGATAACTGGTACGCGAACCTTCTGGAGCTGACACCTGCCAGGTTTTTTCAGTTTTTCCTCCACGCATCAATACCTGCAGGAAGCCCTGAGTTGCCTCACCCTCTTTTTGGTTCGCATCCCCACGTTTCAGGAAATAAGTCTTCTTATAGAAATGAGGAAATCCACGACCATCGGCATGGTGCTTGGTGGGTTTAAATCCTTCACTGGTAACCTGTACCTTCTCCATCTTCGGCTGTGGTTTCGTGGCGAGATGCTGCTGGACTTTATTATTGAGCTTGTTCCATTCACTGTCCTGAGCACGGTAGATTTTCATGAGCTGACCGCGATCCTTGGCATTTAATTTATCAGCTCCTCCGGCTTTCTTTAGTGACTCCATGAGAATCGCCAATGAAGCAGCGTGACCGTCCCCCCTGATGGCGACCGGCTTAGGGGCTGTAGTTACCGCCAATCGCGGCCGGCCAATGGTGTGACTGGTATTCACAAAGAAATCCATTTCAACGGTTAAAACCGTACCCCCTTCAAAGCCTACAGGTGCAGCAAATTCAAATACTGCGGCTTGTTCCTTGCCGATACCTCCGAAATCCACCGCCCAACCACTCCTGCGCTTATCTCCATCAATTGAACTGGCAACTGATAACCCCCCCGTATTTTGCTGGTGCGTTGCCTTGGGGTTAATGAGTTTTACCGCCTGTTTTTTTCCACCCTTCTTGGGCATTGCAAATACTCGGATATCACTTAAGGCAAAATTACCGTTACTAGCACGACCGGGCCCATTGCGCTTCATGGACTTATCGGTCAAAGCCTCGACTCGGATGGCATTCAAACCCACAGTCTGTAACTCAGCGGTAAGCACCCAGCGGTCATTGGCCGGATTCTTGCCTCCCACAATAAAGGAGCCATCAGACTGCTTACTGAAATCCGCACCATCGAGACTCTTAGCCTGTAAATGATCCAGAACCATCCAGCCGGCTTTTTGGGCCGTGTCAGCGGGAGGATTTTTAGCCCAGTCAGAAAAGCGTTTGGGGAGCTCCTCATTTTCAGACTTGGTTAGAGCCGTTACCAGTGGAGCATGAGCTTTTTCCCATTTGGCTTTCGCTGCTATAGTGGCTGCCGAGTCAACTTCCAGATCAATCTCACTGCGAATGGTTGTGGCAAAGGTATTTACGAAACGGTAGTAGTCCCGCACGGGAATAGGATCAAACTTATGATCATGACAACGCGCACAACCGATAGTCATACCCAGCATGGCCGTCCCTGTAGTATTAGCCATATCATCAAGTTCATCATAACGTGCCGATTCAAATTCCTTTTCGGTGAGCTGCGTTGGGAAAACCCCTGCACCCAAAAATCCGGTCGCCTTCATGGCCAACGGATTGTCCGGAGCAATTTCATCACCGGCAATCTGCCACTTTACAAACTGGTTATAAGGCATATCGGCATTCAGGGCCTGAATCACAAAATCGCGGTAATGAAAGGCAAACTTGCGGTCATAATCCTGTTCAAAGCCATGGCTCTCTGCAAAACGTGCTACATCCAACCAGTGCCTCCCCCATCTCTCGCCGTAATGCTTTGAGGCCAACAGTCGGTCTACCAATTTAGCGTAGGCATTAGGTGCCTTATCGTTTACAAAGCTGCTCACTTCCATAGGCGTGGGCGGAAGGCCGATCAAATCAAAGTAAAGGCGTCTTATCAAAACACGCTTTGCAGCCGACTCATTGGGCTGAAGCTTCTTCCTCTCAAGTTTACTCAATACAAAGTGGTCAATTTCATTGGCCGGCCACTTTGTGTTCTTAATTCTGGGAGTAGCCGGTTTCTTGAGCGGAACAAAAGACCAAAACTTGCGATCACCCTCAGTCACCTGCATCCCTTTGCCGGTAACCGATTTTTCTGTCAGCGGCTTATCATAGGGGGCGCCCAAGTTAATCCACTCAGCAATCTTCTTAATAGAAGCTGCAGTAAGTTTATCCGCCTTGGCGGGCATGTAAGGTTTCTGAGAATGCGTGATAAGCTGATAAAGTAAGCTGCTGGTCGCCTTACCAGGCACAACCGAAGGACCCTCTTCTCCACCCTTAAGCAGTCCTGCTCGCGTGGAAAGATCCAAGTCTCCACGGATCTTGTCTCCCCCGTGACATTTCAGGCAATGCTGATTGAGCAATCCACGCACATCATTCCTGAAGAGTGCCAATCCCTTCGCCATATCAGCCGCATGCTTCTCAGAAATCTGGGGAGCGGCCAACACGGTGTTAGCTAAAAGCGCAAATGCAACAAACGCATTCCTGGGCATGCGAAAATTATGACAAGGAAACAGTCACAAGGCAACGGTGATACAAAAAAAAGGCGCCCTTAAGGGCACCTTACACATCATATATTGACCAGTTACTACTTCTTTTTATGCACGTTGTGACAGGCCTTACAATTGGAGGCTTTCTTTAGTGCAGCCTGATCATTGGCCTTGATGGCCGCAGTAAAAGCATCGGTCTTTTTCTTCCAGCTTTGTGCATCTCCCTTGGGCGGATTATAGGCGGCCAACCACGCAGCGTATTTTGCCAAAACGTCCTTGTTCGCCGCAAGATCTTCATGAAGCTTGGCCTTGAAGCCCTTTTTCATGACTTCCTCAATCTGTTCGTGGGTGATTTTCTTGTCGTCCGCATTGGAAGACTGAACCATCGCCATGCCAAAACAGACGACCATCAGGGTAAACATGATTCTTTTCATTGCCTTGTCGATAAACCGGTGCGCATTCCACCGATTTCGCCCCCCCAGAGCAAGCCATTATTGCCAAAAACAGAGCTAATTTTGGTTAACAATACTTGCCAAAATCCGAATACGGGTTACTTTGGTCTCGTCTAGGGAGTAACGCCCTTGGGCTTAAGCGTTAAAATAAGGAAAATATATAGCTATGAAATACATCACCACATTTGCATTGGCCTTTGTGTTTACTGCTTTTGTTGCATTAGCCGACCACCATTCGGTGAAAGCGAAAATCGTTTGCGGCAAGTGCACTGCTAAGATTAAGGGTGCGGGATGCAGTGCTGCTATTACCTATAAAGGTAAAGACGGCAAAGAGGTATCCTACCTACTGTCTGGAAAGCTTGTAAAAGGAAAGGGTTGCGAAGGAATCAGCCATGGCACCATCTGCAAGCCCGGCTCAAGTGTTGCCGCAACTGTAACCGGTAAAGTTGTTGACGGCAAATTCAACGCCGAGAAGATTGTTGCCAAGAAGAAGTAAACACTTAAGAGAATTGACACAAACCTCACGCAAACAGCGTGGGGTTTTTTTATTTTTCCTGTTTGGACTTACGAATTCTGGCCAGCAAACTTAAATCAAGCTTGTAGCTGGCCTCGCCGGGGAAGAGGACATTAAGGTCTCGTTTTTCATCAATAACCCGATTAATAAAGAGCACACTAAATCTACCGTCAGGCAATGCCTTTACCTGATAGGCCTTTACATTTTCAGGAAGTTTGAATTTCCATTCTGCCTGAATGACCACCGGCGTCTGATCCTTCTTATCAAGAGGCTTGCCAGCCAGTGTAGTGTAGTAATAGTTAAATTTCGGATCCAGTGAGATCGGAGGGTCAAAATGAAAGCCGATCGATTTAGCAATCAGTTCACCTGTCTGTTTTTCAAGCACGGCAAGATCCTTCTTGTTCAAGGCCTGATAAACCCCATTGACTAGATAAGGTTCATTTTCCGCATCTGCCACAAAACAACGAGGATCCACTTCTACACGAATCACGACCTCTCCCTTGAAATTGAATTGGGACCGAACCGGCAAATCCGGCACAGGATGAGCCACGGCTAAAAATCCTGAAAGTAAAAGTAAAAAAGAGAAAATCCCCCTATTCATCTTGGTCAAATGGTGTTGTGACTAACCCACTAAGTCCAGTTTTTTTCTCGTGAAAAAACTTGCTCAGACTATTTATTTTACAGATAATTGCCACTCAGAGTTTAAAGTTAACCCGAATTCAATATATATGAAAAAAATCTTCGCCATTATAGCCGTTGCTGCAATTGCTGCACCAGCCTATGCAGGTTGTGGTAAGAAAGTTGCCAGTGTTGGCACCTTGTCTTCCTATGATGCTGCAACCAAGACGCTAACCATGAAGGTAATGCGTACCAACGACCCAAAGGCCAATAAGAAGGCCACCAAGATCACCCTTACTCCTGCTAGTAAAGTGATGGGCGATGCAACCTTGGACAAACTTGTTGGCCAACAGCTCTCTGTGATCAGTGAGCACGGCAAGGCTGACTACGTTGTACCTTTGATTGCAGCTGCTAAGAAGAAGAAATAAGCTACTAATTTTATTTTACCAACCCGCAGGGTGCGCACCTGCGGGTTTTTTCGTGCCCTCACGCCCAACCTATCCTAGTCTCCCTCGTCCATGGCCAAGTCCTCCCGCGAATACATCTATGGCACCAATCCTGCCTTCGAAGTACTACGCGCCAAAAGGCGCACAGTGTATGGCGCGTGGCTCAATCAATCTTCGCGGCAAAAACCCCGCATGCAAAAATTGGTCAAACTTTTGGAGCAACACGAGGTGCCTATTGAGTGGGTGGAGAAAGGGCGCTTGATCCAGCTTTCCAAGTCCACTGAACATCAGGGCGTGGTCCTTAAAACCTCGCTTTACCCCTACACACCCAAGGATGAAATTTTTAATCATCAACGCCTGCTGCTGCTGGATAACATTGAAGACCCACACAACGTGGGCGCCGTATTGCGCAGTGCGGAGGTATTTGGATTTCATGGCGTGTGCATGCCTACGCGCGGTGTGCCGGAAGTGTATCCCTCGGTGGTCAAGGTTTCAGCGGGTGCCACGGAGTTCATGCAGATCGCGCGCGATGCCTCGGCCAACCAATATGCACGCAAAGCCCAAGAAGCCGGTTATCAAATTACTGCACTGGATATGAATGGCCAAGCGACTTTGGATGCAGTCAAGGAAACTGACCCGGAGAAACTGATGCTCGTGATTGGTGGCGAGGACAAGTCCGTTGGCCAATTTATTTTGAACATGGCCGATCACGTGATTGGGATTGCTCAATTTGGCCGGGTTAATTCCCTCAATGCATCGGTTGCCGCCGGCATAGCCATGCATGCCCTGGGTAAAGCAAAAGTCTAGGCCAGGATATCCTTCACCACGCGGGATTTGAGGACTCCGCTGAGTCGCCAATCCAGACCCTGATGCTTAACGGTAAAGCGTTCATGATTAATCCCCAGCAGATGC
>JASLKQ010000042.1 GCA_030747505.1 Verrucomicrobiota bacterium
CCGATGGAACAAAAGCAAGAATCCCAGGCCGTGGCGTATTCAGATTGGATGGCAGCAATATGGAAAACATTGGAGAAAAACCTGATTTTCAATTGTGGATCACCCCAGACCAATGGCTAAAGAATGAGGACCCACAACTAGCCAAGGCAATCGATTTACTGCGAGAGAAACCAGTCAATAAACCAAATGAATGAAGCGCTCAGTACAAATTCGAAAGATAATAAAGGATCATATAACCGAAATTGAACTCGATTTTGTAGCGACTGAAGAACCTCTGGAAATACGCATTCGAGGGGCCGCCATCGCCACAGTCATGCGCACCCCTGGAGATGACATAAACCTTACAACCGGGTTTTTGTACACCGAGGCCATTATTGAAAAAAGTAATGACATTCTTGAGATAGCTCACTGTGACAACGATCAATCCAGTGATGGAGAAAATATTATCAATGTATTTTTGCGACCCGGTGTTGAGATTGATCCGGACAGATTCACTCGTCACCTCCCAGCCAACTCGAGTTGCGGGCTATGCGGCAAAACGACCATTGAGTCCATTCAATCGGTCTTTCCTCCGATCACTTCAAACGTATCGATCAAAGCACAAGACATAAGGTCATTCCCAGAAAAGCTACGAACCTCTCAATCCACCTTCCGCACAACCGGCGGACTACATGCAGCGGCGCTGTATTCTTCAACAGGAATAATGATGGGAATCTATGAAGATGTAGGCAGACACAATTCAGTAGACAAAATCGCCGGACACTTCCTTAAGTCTCAGACAGATTTATCCCATTCAATATTAATGGTGAGCGGCAGGGTTTCTTATGAAATTGTACAAAAAGCCCTTGCTCTACGAATTCCTGTAATCTGCGCTATATCTGCCCCTACATCATTGGCTGTGGAGTTTGCAGCTGACAACAACCAGACTCTGATTGGATTCATCCGCAATGAGAGGATGAATGTGTATACCGGTAGTGAGCACATATCCTAACTCTCCTCACGAGCAGTCAGGAAATCCCTTAAAGCCTGTGCTGTTTTCAGACCGAACCCAGGAACCTCGATAATATCCACTAACGAGGCCTCCTTTAATCTTTTTACACTTCCAAAATGCTTCAGTAACGCCGTTTTCCGCTTGTCTCCTATACCTGTAAATTCATCGAGCATACTTTCTGATATTTTTTTTACCCTCAAATCCGCACTGAAATTGTTGGCAAAACGATGCGACTCATCACGAATCCTTTGAAGTAAACGCAATGCATTGTTATCAAGGCCCAGACGAATGGGCTCTTTGCCTCCAGGCATGTATATCTCCTCAAACTCCTTTGCCAGACCGATAACATTCAAATCTCCCAAGCCGAGGCGGGATAAAGACTTCAACGCACTACTAAGCTGCCCTTTTCCCCCGTCAACCAGAATTAAATCCGGCATCTCTCTATCCTCCTTTATTAGTCGAGAATATCTCCGCCTAACAACTTCAGCCATACAGGCAAAATCATCCTGCGCGGCGATCCCCTTTATCCTATATTTACGGTAATCAGCGCTTGCGGGCCGGCCGTCGCGAAACACCACCATGGAAGCCACCATAAAAGTCCCGCTGATATTCGATATATCGAAACCCTCGATACGTGCCGGAGGGCGAGTCAAATGAAGAATCTCCGCCAGTTCCATCAGGTCGCTCTGAGGGTCTAATGATTTCGGAAATTGATGGGGCAATTTTCTATATCGTATTGTTTTCCTTGTTGTATCCTTCAGAGCTGTTATCTGATCGCGAAAGCGTGCAGCCCGTTCATAATCCCTCTGATCTGAGGCAGCAGCCATTGACGACTCAAGATTCTCGAGAATCTCAGAGCAATGTCCCTCAAGGAAATCACAGGCTCTTTCAACCTGTGCCCGGTACTGGCTCAAAGACACCTTCCCGACACAAGGCGCACTACAAACTTCAATATGCCCATAAAGGCAGTGCCGGTAATCGTTTCCACCGGGGTTCAAAGGTTTGCATCCTCTTAAGTTGAAATTGCGCCTGGCTAAATCGATTGACCTGCGAAGTGCCCTGCTGTCAGGAAAGGGCCCAAAATAACGCGCACCATCATCAACCTTGAGCCTGGTTAAAACGAATCTTGGTATTGGATCATTTAAATTCACTTTCAGCATCAGGAAACGTTTATCATCACGCAAACTGACATTATACCGAGGCTTAAACTGTTTTATCAGACGACTTTCCAGAAGTAATGCCTCGGGCTCCCCCTTCACCAAATGAATATCGAAATCACAAATAGCATCTACCAAAGCCCGGAATTTAACATCCCACCCCATGCGTCTTGAAGGATGGAAGTATTGACTGACACGCTTGCGGACATCACGCGCCTTGCCCACGTAGATAACAGTACCGAAGCGGTCCTTCATGAGGTACACTCCTGGCTTATGCGGTAATTCTGAAACTTTACCGCTGATAAGTTCAGAACTCGGCATGTGCCGACCTTACTGCACGAGGTCCGGGTTTTCCATAAAAGCGTAACAAATCATATGGGCAATACCCATCTGGCAATCCTCAGCTCGGCCGTAGTGGGTCTCGTCTATCACAATGCAATTATCAGCAACCTCAGTGAGAGCTCCCCTCTTGCCTCCGATAAGAGCGATTACATAAAGGCTGTTCTCCTTGGCCCATTTACATGCCTCAATGAGATTGGGCGAAGAGCCACTAACACTCATCGTCAACACCACATCTCCCGCTTGGGCATAATTCTCCAGCTGCCTTTTATATATTCCATCATACTCATAATCATTTCCAATAGCCGTCATCCAGCTAACATTATCATTCAAGGAAAGGACCCGAAACCTCTTCCCTGCAGCATCTGAGGAGCCTTTACCTAAGTCGGTGGCAAAATGAGATGAATTAGAGGCACTACCACCGTTACCGAACACAAAAATCTGTCGGTCATTTTCAAGCGCCTCTCTAACAGTTTCGATTGCGGCAGCTACCTGATCCACCGGAATCGAGTCCAGTGCTTGTTTTTCTGCGGCGATATATTCAGATATCCACTGTTCCATCCCCAATCCTCGCACCGAAATATGTGAATCGCCAGTTCAAAACCATTCACAAGAAATCCAATTTGCTTTTCTGCGTCGTGTTTCTGAGATATATAGCACCTCACATGGAAGGCGCTAAAACCCAGACACAACGCAAGACACTGGATGAGAGGCAGCAAATGGATGAGTTGTCGCGCATCCGGCATTCCTCTGCACACGTTCTTGCCACTGCTGTGTTACGTCTATGGCCAGATGCGAAACTGGACATCGGCCCCCCTACTGAAGAGGGTTTTTATTACGATTTCGAACTTGAACACCGCTTCACTCCTGACGATTTCGAAAAAATTGAATCTGAAATGAAGAAGGTGGCTAAGGAAAACCAACCCTTTGAATACTCAGAAAAAACCCGCGAGGAAGCCAAGGAGTACTACCAATCTATTAATCAGCCGTTCAAGTTGGAGAGGATCGATGATATTCCTGATGGCGAACAGATCTCTTTTTACCAAAATGGCGAATTTATAGATCTCTGTGCCGGGCCTCACGTACCTCGAACCGGGAACGTAAAAGCCTTCAAGCTGTTGCGACTGGCTGCCGCCTATTACCGTGGAAATGAGAAAAACCCTCAGCTGCAGCGTATTTACGGAACAGCATTTAAGAACAAAACACAGTTAAAAGACTGGCTAGAAAAACAGGAGGAAGCAAAGAAGCGGGACCACCGAAAAATCGGTCGCGAACAAGGTTTGTTCACTATATCTCCTACGGTTGGGCAGGGACTTATCCTATGGATGCCCAAGGGGGCAATCGTAAGGACTGAGCTGCAAAATTTCATGCAGAGTGAGCTCATACAGCGAGGCTATAATCCCGTGTTTACACCTCACATCGGGAGCATTGATCTCTATAAAAAATCAGGCCATTTCCCGTATTACAAGGACAGCCAGTACCCCACCATCAAGGCTGATGAACATGAGGAATACCTCCTTAAACCGATGAACTGTCCACACCACATCCAAATTTTTGCGGCAGGGCACCATAGCTACCGGGAACTACCCATTCGACTAGCTGAATTCGGTACCGTATATCGCTATGAACAGAGCGGTGAGTTAAGTGGCATGACGCGAGTGCGAGGGTTAACCCAAGATGATGCTCACCTGTTTTGCGCTCAGGACCAAGTTGAGGCAGAGATTCGAGACACGGTTGACCTTACACTCAAAACGTTAAAAACACTCGGTCTAAATGATTTCCGCGTCCAAGTCAGCCTTAGGGATCCCGATAATTCAAAATATACCGGAGATCCTGAAAACTGGGATTCAGCTGAAGCCACACTGGCACGTGTAGCCACAGATATGAATATCCCACACGAAACCATCCCGGGCGAAGCGGCTTTTTACGGGCCCAAGCTTGATTTCCTGGTAAAGGATTGCCTTGGACGTGAATGGCAGCTGGGCACCGTGCAATTGGATTACAATTTACCTGAGCGCTTTGGGTTGGAGTATATCGGTGCAGACAACAGCCCACACCAGCCGGTGATGATCCACCGTGCACCCTTCGGTAGTTTCGAACGGTTCATGGGAATCCTTATAGAACATTTTGCCGGCAACTTCCCCCTGTGGCTCGCACCCGAGCAGGTTCGCGTCCTGCCGATCACAGAAAAGCAAAATGATTATGGCCACAAGATTTTTGAAGAACTTAAAGCAGTCGGCCTCCGCGCAAACATTGATTGTTCGGGCGATAAAATTGGAGGTAAAATCAGATCAGCTGAAATCTCAAAAGTTCACACAATGCTAATAGTTGGCCAAAAGGAACAGGAAGCTCAATCGGTGGCCGTTAGGGTCCATGGACTCGGTGATCAAGGGGTAAAACCTGTTTCAGAAGCAATTTTATCTCTGAAAAACTCGATTATAGATCGAATTCTCTGAAATAACCCTAATAAATTGGCTTGCCAGATAAATTAGCATTGATATGTTCCCTCCCCCGTTTAAAGGACTCAGATATGGCTAGAATTTGTAAAATTACAGGAAAAAAACCCTTCGTAGGTGGCACAATCAGCCGTAGTGGTAAAGCAAAGAAGGAAGGCGGTATTGGGCGCCACGTCACAAAGGTAAACAAGCGCACCTTTGCCCCAAACCTCCAGCGCGTGAAGATAATTGATGAAAATGGCACGGTAAAATATGTACGTGTGGCCGCCAGTGCCATCAAGAAGGGCCTTATCACCAAGGCTCCCAAAAGAAACTGGAAACCAGAAGAAGCTTGAGAATAGGCCAGAATCCCTGAATTTACGGCACATTTAGATGTGCCGTTTTTTATTTGCCTTTCAAGGCATGCATGCTTGCCCTTCTCAGGTCCCTGTCCGATTCGCGCTTTTTTATTGTTTCACGTTTGTCCGCATGCCCTTTACCTCTGCCCAAGCCAAGCAGAACTTTGACTTTTCCGTTTTTCCAATAAAGTTTTAGGGGAATTAAAGCCAAGCCCTTGGCCTGAGTTTGTCCACTCAATCGGTCAATTTCCTTTCGGTGCAAAAGCAATTTACGAGGAACCATCGGTCTATGGTTGTGCACATTTCCATGTGCATACTCATCTATGTGAAAATTGTGCAACCAAGCCTGACCGTCGGGCTCAATTCGGGCAAAAGACTCTCGTAATTGGCCTTTACCGGCCCGTAAAGATTTAACTTCGGTTCCGCATAATACCAACCCTGCTTCGAAGCTTTCTAGGATTTCATAATCCCGTCGAGCCTTGGAATTTTTGAGGATCTCATCACTCATGACACTAAAAAACCAGAAGGTCTCCCTTCTGGGTATCTTAAAGCATAGTGGAAAAATTCGCTATTTTTTCTTCTTACCCTTGGATTTCGCCGTGATAATTTCGCTGGATATTGGATCGGTCAATTCATAGTCCATCTTGCCTTCCAAAATCTCGGACAGAGCCATATCTGCCACCCCTAAAAGAGGGGCTTCCAGCAAGGGCCGATCTCCCTGATTTAATTGTCGAACGCGAGTCGAAACGACGTTCACCAGTACATTCGGGTTACCTATCAACTCTCCCGCTTGGTCACATAGCTCAGAATTCATTCTTTTAAGAACGCGGAAAATAGCTATTTAACGCACAAAGGCAATACAAAAATCGCACCTTGCCCTACCTTAAAAGGGTAGCTAGAAACTCCATGTGCAGAGTAAAACCGCATATAATCTGGATAAATACACACGCCAGCGCATCAAGCAAATCGACCAGGCGCTGAACAAATTCCTTCCAGGCCCTAGATCCAAGCCGATTACTATCCACAGGGCCATGAGACACAGTCTGTTTGCCGGAGGAAAACGTATTCGCCCCATTATCACGCTTGCTTCAGCAGAAGCCTGTGGCGGTCTGGTCAGCAGAGCAATACCCCTTGCCTGTGCTGTTGAGTGCATCCACACCTACTCCCTCATCCACGATGATCTCCCATCATTGGATAATGACGACTTCCGCAGAGGACACCCAACCAACCACAAGGTTTTCGGGGAAGGAATCGCTATCCTCGCTGGAGATGCACTCTTAACTCAGGCATTTGATATTGCTGCTAGAACAAAACCTACTAAACGTTACTCGATAGCCAAAACAACCTTGGAGCTAACCCATACCAGTGGATCACAGCAGTTAATTGCAGGGCAAGTTGCCGACCTTGAAGGAGAGGGCAAGAAACTCACCCTAGCACAGTTGCGCTACATCCATGAGCGCAAAACCAGTGCATTACTAACCTGCGCTGCTCGATTAGGAGGCATGAGTGCTAACTGCACAACAACGCAACTGAAAGCCTTGACTGATTTCGGACGCCACATCGGCCTCGCTTTTCAAGTCATTGACGACATCTTGGATGTCACCCAAACCTCTAAACAACTTGGCAAAACTGCAGGCAAGGATCAGGCGGTAAACAAGGCAACCTACCCGGCTGCCGTCGGTTTGAATAAATCAAAAAAAATCGCCAAGAATCTTACTGATAAGGCGTATATGGCTCTGAAACCTTTTAAAGGGAAAGCAGTGGCACTGGAAGCCATAGCCGGGTACTTGCTGGACCGTGAATACTAAAGGCCAAGCCGTTTGAACCGCGAATTAATATGGCGCTGATGGAACTCCACAGAACACAAAGACTCTAGCTCCCCTTTCTTGAAGTGAACAGAAACATCCGGATCACTCATTAATTGCTCCAGAAAATCTGCATCATCCCGGCCGGAATGTTTTACCGCCCAAGTCTCCATTGCGTTGCGCTGCACCAAACCGTAAGCGTCCTCCCGGGTAAGCCCCTTCCGGATCAGAGCTAACAGGACTGTCTGACTGTTCCACATCCCCAGACTGATTCCTAAATTCTTTTCCATATTCTTTGGATAAACATTCAGGCCATTGAGCATCTTTAGGAGAAGAGAAAACATGTAATTAAGCAATTCGCAGGAATCGGGGAATATTACACGTTCTACACTGCTGTGGGATATATCGCGCTCATGCCATAAAGCTACATTTTCCATCCCAGCCAAAGCATTACCCCGAAGCACTCGAGAAAGGCCCGTGATCCGCTCCCATGTAATGGGGTTACGCTTATGAGGCATCGCACTACTGCCTTTCTGCCCCTTGGTAAAAGGCTCCTCTGCCTCTAGAACTTCTGTTCGCTGTAGGTGACGAAACTCAACAGCCCACCGCTCCATGCTCGCTCCGATTACTGCAATTGCGTTAAGAAACTCAGCGTGGTTATCTCTTTGGATAACTTGCGTGGCCATCGTTGCAGGCTTTAGCCCGAGCTTGCGACAAACATAATTCTCAACTCGAGGAGGTAAATGCGCATTGGTCCCCACTGCCCCGGACAATTTCCCGACCGAAGCAATTTCACGAGCCCTCTCTAACCGGGTTAAGGCGCGGCCGAACTCATCATACATCAGAGCCATCTTAAGGCCGAAAGTCGTTGGCTCCGCCTGAATACCGTGACTACGACCTATGCAGGGGGTGAATTTATGCTTCCGGGCAATCCTGGCTATCGACTTACGGACTGTTTTCACGTCTTTAATCAAAAGCTCCGCACTCTGCTTCATCTGGACCGCGAATGCCGTATCAACTATATCACTTGAAGTTAGACCAAAGTGAAGCCAGCGGCTTGATTTATGGTTAATCTTCTCTGCAACTGCAGTGGTAAACCCAATAACGTCATGATTAAGGGTGCGCTCCAGTTTTTTCTGCCGCTTCACCAGTGCGGTAAGATCAGAAAAACACTTCTTTGCCCCCATCTTCATTTTAGTCAAGTCTGACTTGGGGACGATCCCTTCCTTTACCAAAGCCTCACTGGCGTGCATTTCAATTTGCAGCCAAAGGTCGAGCTTGTTTTCATCAGTCCAAATCGCCCTCATCTCAGGGCGTGTATAGCGTGGAATCATAAAAAGAAAAGATAAGGCACCTGATGCTAATGCGTCGAGCGTTAGAAATTAACGTCCCATATTTTTACGGGCCTGCTCCAGTATCAAGCGCTCACGATCATTCAAACTTTGGATCCCATTTTCAGATATTTTATCCAGGATCGGATCAATCTCAGCTTCCACAAAACTAGCTTCCTCTACAGATGCACTGCCAAGATTCTTTCTGGAATACGCGCGCGCACCTCCATCAATAGTTACTACTTTACGTTCATGTCCAGAATTTAAGCGTTCCTTGATTCGTTTCAACCATGGTTCTGCACCAGTCCACGTACCTCCTTGCACAAACATCAGCACAAAGAAAACACCCCACAATACTCCACCCAAGTGAGCACCATGAGCAATCCCTGTTCCTCCAGCCGCCAATCCGACTACATCAATAACAACCAGCACTAACAACAGATACTTAGCACGCATTGTTACTGGAATAATAAACATAATGAGGAACGTCAGCTCTCGATTCCACAACATCATTGCGAAAGCTGCGATTATACCTGAGACACCCGCAGAGGCCCCTACAACTCCAACATCAGGAAGAAGGCGAACCCAAGTTAAAGAACATTGAAGAAGCCCACCAAATACACCGGCAACTAAGTATAGAGAAAGAAACTTGAGTTTACCCAGAGTTTCTTCGATCTGCCGCCCTGCAAACCAAATCATCAAGCAATTAATGAGAAGATGCAAAAAACTACCATGTAAAAATTGAAATGTTAAAAGCTTCCATATTTCACCGCCCCCAACATTCGACGCCCGCAGTGCCCAGCTTTCCGTAAACTCCGGACTTCTGTTCTGAAGAATAAAAAATAAGACATTCAGAATTATGAGTACCAGACACAAGGATATCCTCGATGCCACTGTTTTCTCGGGGCGCCAGTCGGGCTCTCTCATATATGACCGGTCATCGAGCATACCTACGCCAAAGCCTCCAATTCAGTTTGCACTAACTCGATCAAGGGCTTAAAGGCTTCATCATCAAATCTGAAGGGAATATTAGCCGCTGTAAAAAGTTCCGGCAACGGACGAGATCCGCCCAGTGCCAAAGCTTTCTTGTAATCGGCCAAAGCTTTGGCCCGGTCAGACTTACTGTTGTTCCAAACCCCCAATGCACCAAGCTGTGCTATTCCGTATTCGATATAATAGAACGGAACAAGAAATATATGGCTCTGACGATGCCACATCTTCGTTCTCGCCAGCTCGTGTCCGCTCCAGTCAATATCCCCGCCAAACCGATCAAGAAGACCGCTCCAAGCCCTGTCCCTATCCTCCACACTGTGTTTCGGATTGGTGTAAATCCAGTGCTGAAAGGCGTCAACAGTCGCAATCCAAGGAAACAAACCCAAAACTCCTTCAAGATGTTGCCGACGTGCACGTACTGAGTCTTCCTCTGAATAAAACTGCTCCAGATGTTCGTTTCCTATAAATTCCATGCTCATCGAGGCAACCTCACAGAATTCCAGCGGCGCATGTTGATACTCATGGATATCCTCCTCCTGAGCAGCCAGTGTATGAAAGGCGTGCCCTGCTTCATGAAGGAGGGTTTCCACGTCTCTTTGCAATCCAACCGCATTCATGAAAATGAAAGGTAAACGCGCCTCAGGCAAGCTGCTCTGGTATCCTCCGGGCGCTTTTCCTTTTCGATTGGCTAAATCCAAAAGGCTCTGATTCCGCATGGTCTGAAAACCGCCTGCCAGTTCCTCATCAATTTCATCAAAAATTGCTTTGGTTTTGGACACCATATCGTCCACCTCAGAAAAAGGTTTAAGCGGCTCCAACCCATCAGGATCAACCGCAGTATCCCAAGGCCTCAACACATCGAGGCCTAACTTTCTCTTTCGTTCGGCCAACAATTCATTGTAGGCGGGCATGACCACCGTTTCCACGGCCTCGTGGAACTTGAAGCAATCTTCGGGTTGATAATCAAATCGACCTTTGGCTATGTGTTTATAGTCCCGGTAATCTGCATACCCGGCATTTTTTGCAATCTGGATTCGAATGTCCCGCAATTGATCAAACTGCCGATCGCATTCATCAGCCACAGCAAGCCGTCGATCAGCAACCAATCCCCATGCCTCTTGGCGCACTGAACGATCTGTTTCCTGAAGGTAAACCCCCATCTGCACCAGCGTTTTTTCTTCTCCCTTAAATTCGACTGTGAGCGCCCCCATCTTTTCCTGATAGGCCTGCCCCAACTTGGACTCCTCAGTCTCCAAAGGAACGTTCTCTTCCCTGAAAAGTTCCACCGTAGACTGCCAGTCCCGGTTCAATATTTGATATCTGGGTTCGGGAAGCTCTGAACGACAAGGATGAGAAACAAACTTTTTAGCAAGCTGAAAGAATCGTTCCTTTAAATGAGGTTCTATATTTTCAATAAAATCCAAATAAGCGTTCTTTGCGGCATCAACAGAAGTATGACAGGTCATCGCAATATAACGTCGCGAACCATCTTCATCTAAAACAGCGCCCAACTCACTTACATCCAGCAACCATGACTCCAAGTCATCAACTGAAGCACAAGAATCCAGAGCGGAATCCAGTTGGTCGAATAAGGGAGCAATTGCGTCCCAGCTGGCAACCGTTAAGTCTACAGGGACAAAAGTGCGGGGCTTGTACGGCGGTAAATCTCCAAACGGAAGTAGTTCCATGCGCCAAATATTGCAAATCTGAAGACATTTGAAAATGCCATTCAACTAATCGAGCATGTATTTTTCCAGCCAACCCTGTGGTAAAGTCCCGTGGGACAGCAGCCAATTGTTAAATCTTTTGAGGCTCCAACCGCGTCCTTCCACCAAACGCTTGTGCAATCTGGCGTTTTCCAGACGCCCCAACCAATAACTCATCGGAACTCCCGGTGAACTTGTATACCAATTCACATCAGCCTCGGCCCTCGCCTTAGTGAAGCCGACATATCTTTGCAAATGGCTTACCCCCTCCTCATAAGTATAGCGACCCGTCTGAAGCCTCAAGTCGACCAGGATACGGTGAACACGCCAAAGCGCATCATGAAGTTGAATGATTTTGGTCCACCGGGAAGAATCAACCTTCAGATCAACCATCATCTGCTCACACCACAGAGTCCACCCTTCATAAAATATGGCATGAGCAAATAGAGGCCGCCACTTTCGTTTATGCGTGTTGGCAGTAACAAACTGAAGATGATGACCGGGGTATGCCTCATGGGCACAGGTTAAGGATACGCCGAAATGCTGCTGCACCTCAGCCTCTTTTTCCGTTCGGGAGGCTTTACATAAACTTAGATCGTTAACCCAGAATATCCCCCTCTGTCTTTTTTCAAATGGCCCGGGAGAGCAGTAGGCTGCTGTTGGGTATAGATGCCGCATGAACTCAGGCACCAATCTAACCTGTAATTCATCACCTTCAGGAAACCCAACGGCTTTGGCAGCCCTAAAAGCTCGAGCAACACGAACGGTTTCATCCTGATAGTACTCAAGCAACTCTCCAGGAGGATTCCACTTGGAACGGGCTTTTTCGATAACGGCCTCAACTGACTTTCCCTTGCCATATTTCCCGCACAACGATCCCAGCATCCCCCCGACCCTGTCAGCTTCGCTTAAAGCAATGGCCTCAATCTGACCGAGTGAATAATCCAACCCCAATTCATCATGCACGCGCCTCTGCAAGTTTTCAGCTCCCAACGCAAAAGAATTCTTCGGAGCTAACTTCTTGGCCATAATATCAGATCTATATTGCTTTACAGCTCTCTTAACTGGGTTTGTGAGCTTGAGCCCTTCTTCCCCCATAAAGACTTCTACCGCACCAAAGAGAGCTCCTGCACCTGATACAGTCTGCTGCATGATCTTTCGCCACACCCTTTCAGGGCAGTCAATCATTTCGGCTGACTGTCTCAGGTATCGCGGGGCATCTCTCAGAAGTAATCTGATGTTCCGTTTTGCACGAACCGGCTCATCCTCCCCTCTCTGTAATTCATGAAGTAGAACATCAAACAGATCATCGACTGCCGATGGGTTCATGGCGTGAAACCCTCTCTTGAAATCCTCACACTCGGTCAAGAGCATTGATCTCCAAGCCAATCGGTCTAATTGCTGATCTGAACTTAATTCATGAGCGGCGATCTTATCCAATTCCATCAAAGCCTTCTGACGGCGCTTTTCGTCCCGCCTCGCAAAACGGGCCCCAGTTTCCCCTAGCTTCCCCTCGCCTTGCCTCATACCAAGAGAGTTCGCCCAGAGCGGATGAGCAGCCAGTGTTTCGGTGAAATAATCCGACAAGATTATTTCAAATTTCTGTTTCGTTTCTTTGCTCGTATTCATTCAAATAATTCCATACTCTCAGTGCTTCACTCACACTCCAAGCCTGCGCATCACAGCCGCGATGAACATGCGGGGCATCTCCATCAATGATCTCAGGCAGCTGCCCCAAACAGCCTTTATTCAAGAGTGGTTGGGTTGATAACAAATAACTCCTCGCCGCACCGACACTCGCTGAAGTACCCCCCCAAGCCTTTACCAGGGCCTCACAAAAAACAGGGAAAGGCCATCCCCATGCAGTTCCATTATGATAAGCAGGCTTACGGCGCGTGTCCTCTTCTCCCTGATAGGTCCCCCAATAGGGGTTAAGTGGATCATTCAAAAGCACCCCTTCGGTGCCTCGAATTTCCAACGGCAATCCAACCTCCAATGAGGCAAGCGTACGGATTGCTCCAGGGATAATTAAATGGTTTTTAGCAGCTAGGACTGTCTTCTTAGCTAAAAGGCCATCAACCACACCCAATGCAACAGCAATAAGCCCATTAGGTCGAAGCGAAGTATCTTTAACTGCATTAAGCGCAGAAACACCAGACTCTGCCTGTAAATTATCAACCAGCCAGATGGATTCATTACCCCCGTATAATTGACGCAATGAGGCGGTCGCCTGTATGGATAATTCATGCCAGCCTTTATTGGAGTCAAGGCGCTCCAGCTGATTTAAAAGCCTTATCCAAAGGGCCTGTATTTCCACAGGATAACCTTCACGAGGTGTTCCTGCCGGGTAATTGGTGTCCATCCAAGTGTAATGTGCAGGGCTCCAAATGAGAGCACTCTCCGGGTCCATTCTTACCCCGTTTTCCGCCCCATTGCGATACCCTTGACCTATTGAAACAAGAACATCTGCCAAAGTTCTTTCTCCCTGAACTTTCATGGCACGGCATTCTTCTCCCAGTTCCTCAGAGACAAGACTAAACCACAGGGGCGCATCAGAGGTTTCTCTGTTAGAATCATTGTCTCCATTCAATGAATTCGGAAGTGTGCCACCACGCTCAAGGGACGCAAAAGTACGAACAAGATCAATCACCTCTTCTTTCCAACCGGCCGATAATAAACCTCTGGCGGTAATAAATGTGTCCCGACCCCAATCCAAAAACCAAGGGTACCCCGCGATCACAGTCTTTCCGCCCCCTCGGCGAACTAAAAACTGGCGAAGCGCCTGTTTAAGGGAAACGCTGTAATCGCCATCCGAAGACAAGGGGGCAGGCGGAACCGACCTCACCGGACCAGACTCTGCTGAAACCTGAATGGATGCTGTACCCCCTGGCGCAAGTGAAACTTCAAACCAGCCTGGACTGCAGGCATCCCCCTCCATTTTTTGACCGCGACTATTCTCCAGTGGATGAGGAATATCCCGGCACCATTCTATTTCTGAATGGAAAACTGCTCCATCAGAAACCACACTAAGCTGGCGGTTTTCATCGGTCTTAAACACAAAACCACACATATTGTGTGAGAGGTGATTTTCAAAATATCGGCAAGCTCCATCATCGAGTTGTGTCTCAGAATGAAAGTTGCGATCTTCAATATCCACCCTCAAGGTGAGACTAAAAGCCATATCTTCCTCAAGGGCTCTCCCTTTGGCTGGCTTCACATCGGGGCGTGAAAAGAAAAGTTGAGTCGTATTCTCTTCTTCGGTCATTTGTGCAGTTAATTCGATCTCCACAGCTCGACTATCACCTGCACTTACCAAGAATCTCCAGCAGGCTGGAGGACCGGGCTTAAAATCGAGCAAATTATCAATATTTAAAGGGCTAATAAGTCCATCTGCCACTGCCCACGCCCTCAACCTTTTGGCGAATATGTGTCGATCCACCGGAGAATTCTCGTGGAGGTTTGCCGCAAGCAGACAATCGTACTTAGATTCAATCCTGCCTAAATCAACAGCCATCCTTGCCATTCCCCCTCTGCCATTGGTCAATAGCACAAATGAACGCCCGAACACTGAAGATTCGGTGCGTAATAAATCAACCCCAACAACCTCTTTATGGAATGATTCTGGCAGTATCTTTATGACACCTTCGTAGAGAGTTTCATTGTCATCCAAAGGGCGTAAAGTAATGGGGTAATCATTAACGGCATCATCCTGGAAGAACGCTGCAACATGCCCTTCATCGGTTTGCACAGATTCAGCATGACGAGCACCCATGCTCACTCGAAATGGATTGGAATCAATAACCAATAGCCAGTGCCTTTCAGGAAGCGGAAAAACCCGGGACACATCACTAGTCCTCCAAATGCTGACCATCGGGTATTCATCTTCATATGAACCCGAATGAATTGACTCCAACAGGCCCGCTACAGATTGAGCATACTGGATACCAGAAAGGAAACTTTCAGGATCACGGGCAACAATTGCAGCCAACTCTTCCCAGTCTAGCACGCTGATTTCTTCAGGCTCAAAACAATAAGCCAGACATTGAAACGCCCACGCAGCCTGTGCCCTTCTGTTTTGGTAGGTTAAAGCCACTGAATCCATACCCCCCCTTACTGAAAGGCACATAACCTGAGAGGCATCTAGAGTAACAGAGCCACCATCCGATTTAACTTTCCGGTTCGACACAAAGTCATACAAGTCTTCACCATTGACTGGATATTCTCGGTAATTTTCCGTATCCAAGTTGGCCAAAACCAACAGTTCAGAGGATGAATCAGAAGACTTACGACTAAGAGCATACACTGAAGACTCATCAGGACTGATGCGCGTTAGTTTTGCTCCATCAAAAAAACATGGGTGACTTACAAGTAAATCATTAAGCGCCGCCAGTTCATCAACAATATTTTCGCTCGCACCCCAATTGAGACCTCTGGCTGAATGAACATTCACCCGTTCTTGAGCCAACCATTCGACCCCATTAGTGAAACCATAACCCCCATTTACAGCTGCCAGAGCACAAAGACGATTGCGCATCAACGACCAGGATTTGCCTTTTGCTGAAAGTCTTTCATTATCATGGGTCTCACTATAATGAATTAGCGATCCCACGCGCCTGCTTTGAGCGTGTGCATGGTCCAGATATGCAGCAACTCGCGGACCATCATATTCCTGAAAAAGCTCGGAATAAGCCCACTGCATCCCCCCTTTAGTCAGTAAATCCGAGGTCGCCTCCCAGCCTCCTCCAAGGCCCTCTAGAAGAAAGATGGTATTGGGAAACTCTCCACGGACTCTCGCGATAATATAGCGCCAAACGCGCATGGGGACCTTGTAGCCCGCATCACAACGAAACCCATCAACACCGCGGCGACACCAAGCAAGAAACGCATCAGCCAAATGTTCCCATAAACCATTGTGCTGAGGGTCGAGCTCAACCAAATCACCCCATGTCACACCCCATGCCCCTGGACTCGCAAAATCTCCATTCGACTCACGCAAGAACCAGTCGGGATGATCATTTTGAAGTGTGCTCCCCCATCCCGTATGGTTTATTGCCAAATCTATAAACACCTGTGCCCCATAACCATGAACTGCGTCAGCAAGTTCACAGAACTGCTCTACACCGGTTGTCCGCTTGTCAAACTCAACCAAAGCTGGGTCGATTGAAGTTAAATCCCCACAAGCGTATGGACTCCCAAAACGTCCCATTCTTGCGTAAGTCGTAGGCACAGGACCAACTGGGAGTAAATGAAGTATCTTACACCCCAATTTATCAATTATATGGGGTAATTCAGATTTAAGTGAACGAAAGGTTCCGCTGGGTGGAATAACGGTGTACCCCTCTTCATCCAAAGACAATATTCGTGAATCATTTAGCTCTGAGCGGGTGTCTTCAGAAGACTTATTCCTTCCAAACATGCGCGGAAATGCACAATAAATAGTATTAGCCGTACGACAGGAATTTGGATGAACAGAAACTCCTATGTTATCTCCCTCCGGCCAGTGCTGAGCCCCTTTCGAATCAATCACATACGCTTTTGCCTGAAACCACCCCACCTCAGAAAGAACAAAGGAGACCTCGAACCCAGTTGCCCTCTGACACATTGGAACATCACGCCAGCAGGTTTCCAATTGGACTTCAGGCTCTTGTACCGAGCTAATTATACCGTCACGAATTGCCTTCCCACGGCCGATGTTTGTCCGTATCCGTGCGCTACACCCATCGGGCACACCTTCAAGAACAAATCGTACCACATCACCAACATACCGAACGATATTCCCCCCACAGACTGGCTCCATCCGTAACGACATTGCTCGGGCAATGATGCGATGATTCGATGAATGAGCCCACAAAAATGAGGCCTGAAACCCTCAATGGGAATAATTTGTTAGTAGCGATAATGCTCAGGTTTGTAAGGCCCGTCCACCGGCACACCTATATAATCGGCCTGTTCCTGAGAAAGCTGTGTAAGCGTGGCCCCCAATTTATCCAGATGCAGCCTTGCCACTTCCTCATCCAGTTCCTTATCCAAGCGATACACCCCTATCTTACGCTCTGGATTCTTCTGAATATCTATCTGCGCAATCGTCTGGTTGGTAAAACTGTTGGACATCACAAAACTGGGATGGCCTGTTGCACACCCCAGATTGATCAGGCGCCCTTCAGCCAACAGGAAAATTGAACGTCCATCAGGGAAATTGTAGCGTGTCACCGGGCCGCCGGGAATAGAATCGTCCTTAATGACCTCGCGCGTTACACCTTCCATCGCCTCCAGACCTGCAACCTGAATTTCGTTATCAAAATGACCTATGTTGCAGACAATTGCCTGATCCTTCATCCGAGACATGTGGTCAGCTGTAATAATATCCTTATTGCCAGTAGTCGTCACATAGATATCCGCTTCCGGTAATGCAGCTTCAACCGTGGTCACCTGATAACCAGCCATACAGGCCTGCAGGGCACATATTGGGTCGATTTCAGAAACCATTACCCTGGCGCGCTCATTAGCCAATGATTCCGCGGATCCCTTGCCCACATCACCATAACCACAAATCATGGCAACTTTCCCTGATACAAGCACATCAAGAGCCCTCTTGATCCCATCGACCAATGAATGGCGACAACCATATACATTATCAAATTTGGATTTGGTTACTGAGTCATTCACATTAATGGCCTGAAAAAGCAACTCCCCCCGTTCCTCCATTTGTAATAACCGATGAACGCCCGTCGTGGTTTCCTCAGATACCCCAACAATAGCTTCAGCCACTGGAGACCAATGCCCCGGCTTTTCAATCTGAACCTTTTTGAGAAGATCTTTTATTACCTGTTCTTCCTCACTCTCCGAATCGACATCAACCCAATCACTACCATTTTCGAGCTCAACACCCTTATGAATCAAAAGGGTTGCATCCCCTCCATCATCAACAATCTGGTCAGGCCCAGAACCATCAGGCCAAGTAAGAGCGCTGAATGTGCAATCCCAATATTCCTCCAAAGTCTCTCCTTTCCATGCAAAAACAGGCACTCCACTCTCGGCAATGGCAGCTGCCGCATGGTCTTGCGTGGAAAAAATATTACAGGAACACCAGCGAACATCAGCCCCAAGTGCAACCAATGTTTCAATCAAAACAGCCGTCTGGATTGTCATGTGCAAGGAGCCCATTATCTTTATACCAGCCAGCGGTTTATCCGGGCCGTATTTCTCGCGGGTCGCAATCAGGCCGGGCATTTCCTTTTCGGCTATAGAAATTTCCTTCCGGCCAAACTCAGCCAGCGAAATATCACGCACCTTGTAGTCCAGTTTTGCTTCATTCAGAGTCGTTGTCATAATAGCCCTTATTTAACAGCTTTTTTTAAGGCAGCTACCTTATCGGTTTTTTCCCAGGTAATATCCTTATGGGTTTTCCCAAAGTGACCGTAGTTTGTGGTCAGCGAATAAATCGGCCTGAGCAGTTTTAATTGTTTAACAATATCTGCAGGTTTGAATTTGAATGTGTTATTTACCGCCCTGATGATTTTAGCTTCGGAAATCTGGTTGGTGCCAAAAGTATCTACATGCACAGAAACAGGCCTTGGATATCCAATCGCGTAGGCAAACTGAACCTCACATCTGGAAGCAAAACCCGCTGCCACGATATTCTTGGCCACATACCTTCCCATATAAGCCGCACTACGATCGACTTTACTCGGATCTTTTCCACTAAAGGCCCCGCCTCCATGCCTCCCCATGCCGCCATAAGTGTCGACTATAATCTTCCTGCCGGTCAAACCGCTGTCCCCCTCAGGCCCGCCCGTCACAAAACGTCCTGTGGGGTTGATAAGAAACTGGGTATCGTGCGCAAGCATCTTCTTGGGTACCACTTTATGAATGACGTGCTTTGTAATGAAGTCGCGAATGGTCTTGTTGGTTGCAGAAGCTGCATGTTGAGTGGAAACAACCACACTGGTTATCTTAACCGGCTTGTCTTCAACATATCTCACTGAGACTTGAGTTTTTGCATCAGGACGCAACCAGTCAGCCTTGCCCGTTTTGCGCAACCTGGTTAATTGCCTGCCAAGGCGGTGTGAAAACATTATCGGTGCGGGCATCAGTTCGGGCGTTTCATCACAGGCATACCCAAACATCAAACCCTGATCCCCAGCACCCTGTTCAGACGTTGCCTTACCCTTGGCCTTTTTCGCATCCACACCCTGGGCTATATCCGGACTCTGGGCCGTAAGATAGTTGTTGATAAAGACCTTATCAGCATGGAAAACATCATCATCATTCACGTACCCAATCCCGCGAATCGCATCCCTGACAACCTTTTCGTAATCAAACCTAGCCTTGGTGGTAATCTCCCCACCCACGCAGACGACATTACTTTTTACAAAGGTTTCACACGCAACCCGACTATGCCGGTCAGATCTAAGGCACGCGTCAAGGATGGCATCACTGATCGTATCGGACACTTTGTCCGGGTGCCCCTCTCCAACCGATTCAGAAGAAAAAATATAACTCTTAGACATTTGCAATCCAGATTGACAATTTCATATTGACGTATCCGGATTCAAAGATATTAATTATTTCTAATTGGTCAAATGAAAAGTCTCCCCGATGGGTGAAATTATTAAATACCTCAAAGCATTAAGCGATAATACCCGAATTAGGCTCGTCGCCCTCCTTTCTCTTGAAGAACTATCGGTCAACGAAATTCAGCAAATTACCGGTTTAGGTCAATCCCGCATCTCAACGCACCTAAATATATTACAGGAAACAAAACTCATTTACTTTCGTAAAGAGGGGAAGAAGTCCGTATACAACATTAACCCCAACAGCAGTAAGGAGGCACAGCAGGCTGTTCATTTAGCTACTAAAGGCGCACAAGAAAGCGACCATTACCACGACGATGTTAAAAACCTGAAAAGAGTCATCAAACAACGCAATAAACAAGCACAGGTTTATTTTAATCAGGTTGCCGGAAGATTTGATCAAAAATATGGACCTGGGAGATCATGGCAGGCATTCGGCCAACTTTTACTGAGATTGATACCTCCGCTGGATATAGCTGACTTGGGATCCGGAGAAGGTCTCATGGGAGAACTCCTTGCCAATAAAGCGCGCAAAGTGATTTGTATAGACAACTCAAAAAAAATTGTCCGGTTTGGTCAACAAAAAGTCAAAAAAGCTGGCCTGAAGAATATTCAGTTTTCTTACGGAGACATTGAGGACATCCCCCTCAAATCAAAAAGTGTGGATGTCGCGCTATTGAGCCATGCACTCCATCACGCTCAACAACCGCAAAAAGCACTGTCTGAAGCATGTCGGATTTTACGCCCTGGCGGTCACCTTATAATTCTGGATCTATTAGAACATCAGTTCGAAAACGCCAAAGAATTGTATGGCGACCATTGGCTCGGGTTTCCAATAAATACATTACATGAATGGGTTGAGAACGCAGGATTTAAGGGCATCGAAATCACCGAAGCAGCTCGCGAGGAAGAGTTACCGCATTTCACCACACTGCTTGTGGTCGCCCAAAAATAATTAACTCAATCCCTTAAGGAGGCCCGTGCTGTCACCCAGACGTTCAGTCGGCGCACCCATTATATCAAGCATGCTGAGGAACAGGTTTGCCATTGGGGTCCTGGTGGGATACTGGATGTGGCGACCGGTTTGAATGGCTCCATTCCCTTTCCCGGCCAGGAGAACCGGAAGGTCGTGGTGCGTGTGCCGGTCCGGGTCCCCTATCGCAGCACCGTAAACGACCATACTGTGATCAAGCAGAGTGCCGTTCCCTTCCTTGATCTCCTTGAGCCGATCAAGGAAATGTGCCAGAAGCGTACAATGATAACGGTTGATTTTTGTTAACGAGGCAAGCTTATCTTTGTTCTTACGATGATGACTAATGCTATGATGACCCTCACGAACCCCAAGGTGCGGATAACTTCGATTGTCACCATCATGCGCCAGTAGATATGTTGCCACCCGTGTACTGTCGGTTTGAAATGCAAGCGCCATCATATCAGCCATCAACCGAACGTGCTGGCCAAAATCGCGAGGCTTACCCGAAGGAGCAATGTAGCCTTCAGGCAAGTCGACATCCGAGCGGGACGCAACCTCAATGCTGTTTTCCACTTCCCGGATGGAGTCCAAATATTCGTTAAGCTTTTGCTTGTCAGCGTACCCCAATCGATTCTCTAGCCGCTTGGCGTCCTCCAAGGCGAAATCAAGAATGCTTTTCCGGTACCGCTCTCGGCGCTGCTTATTCTCATCAATTTCCTTTTTGCTACCTCCACCAAAAAGACGATCAAAAACCGCCTTGGGATCCGATTCAGGCGGCATGGGTGTGCTTTCATTCTTCCACGAAAGATTAAATTGATAAGCGCAGCTATAACCGGAGTCACAGCGCCCGCTGAGCCGAGCACCATCACTGCTCAATTCAAGTGAAGGGAAACGGGTCTTGCCCGCAAGACTCTTCGCGGCCACCTGATCAACCGAAACCCCCAATTTGATGTCCTTACCACTGGTTTTGCGCGCCTGGCAACCGGTAAGGAACGTCGCATTGGCGCGCGCATGATCCCCGGCCCCATCACCATTGGCATAAGCCTTTTGATGAGATAGCCCACTGAAGACTGTCAGATTCTCACGATGTTGCGACAAAGGTTCCAGGATGTGCGAAAAACGGAAACCCTTTCCTTCCCCTGTTACATTCCACTTTTGCTGCACAACACCATTAGGAATGTATATAAAGGCCATACGGGTAGGAAATTTAGCACCCCCAGAGGCCACCGCTCGTGAAGGCAACATGGCTTCAAGAGTCGGCAGCGCAATGGCCGTTCCCAAACCACGAAGAAAGGTGCGCCGCGGTATTTGAAGTGATTTACTCATCTTTCCCTCGTTAGACGCAAGGTAACCAATTTCAGTTCAAAAAACAAGGACAGGCTTATTCCCCTTCCCTCCCCCGTTTCATGTCGAATGGAAGGCTGGTGACAATCCCTTGGACCAGTTCATTGAAGCGATAATTGTTTCCTTTCAAGCGCGCCACGATGCGGTCAATTGTGCGCTTATCATAATATTCGAGCCCTCGGCCCAGAGCGTAAGTCAGCATTTTCTCGGTCATACATCGGGCAAAATATTCCTGTTTCTGGCTGAATAATATGCGACGTAAATCGGTTGCATTATCAAAGGATTCACCGGTCTCAAGCTTGCCACCGGCATCAATGGGTAAACCATTGTCCTTCGTACGATAACGGCCAATAGCATCATAATTTTCGAAGGCAAAACCGATAGGGTCCATCAACTTATGACAGGAGGCGCAGGCAGGGTCCTGACGATGTTTCATAAATTGATCGCGCAGGGTGCCGGATATTTTCCCAGATTCACTTAGAGGAGGAACGTCAGGCGGAGGGGCCGGTGGAGGCGTCCCCAGTATATTCTCTAGAACGTATTTCCCACGCTTTACCGGCGAGGTGCGATTAGGATCGCTGGTAATGGTCAAAATACTTGCATGCCCAAGGATGCCCCCGCGGTGTGTTCCACGCAGAGAAACAGACCTGAAGTTTTTCCCTTTCACTCCGTTAATTCCATAATGTGATGCCAATGGCTCGTTAACAAAACTGTAATCAGCAGACAAGAGCTCCAACACACTGTGATTGCCTCGCATGATGTGGGAAAATAATAACTCCGTCTCCCTCCGCATATCGTTTCGCAACGAAGGAGTAAAAATGGGGAATAATTTCTTATCTGGCTGATAAACATTCAGATTGCGCAATTCAAGCCATTGACCAACGAAACTCTCGATAAAAGATTGTGCTTTGACGTCTTTGAGCATTCGCTCCACTTCTTTACCAAGGTTTTTCCGGAGCTGCCCTTTGTTTGCATATTTCAGCAACTGATCGTCGGGCTGACTATTCCACAGAAAAAACGACAAACGGGCAGCCAGCTCAAACTCATTAAGTAAACGCACTGATTCGGGATTATCCGGTGCACCATCAAGCTCCCACCTGAAGAGAAAATGCGGCGAGACCAGCACCGCTTGAACCGCCAAACGTACACCCTCCTCAAAACTACCTCCATCATCCACGGCTTGCTTGGCCAAAACCAGGACATTCTTGATTTCCTCGCTCGACACTTCTCTGCGGTATGCGCGCCTCATAAATGCCCGGGCAAAATCCTCAGCGATTCGTCTTCGGTTATCAGGCACTATCGGGTACTTAAAGTACTGCTTCTGGAACTCCGTCAAGCGCGTTGACGACAGAGACTTCCCGCGAGAAGACACCGCAACGGCTTGTTCGGAAATTTTCTCAGCTGCCGAAAGGTATTTCTCAAGAAGGAGCGGCGAAACAGACAATACATCGCCAATGTTGTCAAAGCCGTAACCTGAGTCGTCAGCCGGAAAATCTTTTGCCGGCTTAAAATCCAAGTGCATCAGGTCGCGAATGACATTATTGTATTCGCTTCGATTGAGGCGCCGCACCGTCACTTGACCCGGGTCCGGCGGTGCGTTGGCGTAAAAGTCATCCAACGTATTGCGAACCCAATCAGCGACAAGCATCTGCTCCTTCTTACTGGGGCGTTTGTTGCGGTCCTTGGGTGGCATTTCCCCTGCCAGAACATATTTAAATATCTGTTCGGAAATCTTGTAGTTTTGCTGGATATCTTTTTCGGTCTTAAAGATTTCAAGGGATAAATCCCCTTTCTTCTTTCCGTCCCCATGGCAGTGGTAGCAGTAATCCTCGAGAATCGGTAATATATCCTTTTCAAATGAAGCCTTGGCGGAGTCGAGCGCATAAATCGGCGACACAACCAACAGGACCATTATCGTTATAACTAGATTCATTGGAATTACCCCTCGTTTCATAGACGAAAGTATACAGTCATTTGATTCAAAAAATTCCTCTTGCACGAACACTCAAAGCCTAACTAAAGGAAAAAACCCGGCAATTCACCGGGCTAAAGCCAACTGACAATTGTTGCCTAGGCCTTATCGCGAATATGCAACCAAGTGTGGACATGGGGGGCCCCGCGGAAATACCAAATCATTTGCGGGCCTTCCACCTGCCATACATCCCACACTCCATCCTTACCAAGATCTTCATCTTTGTAATAAGCGATATGCAAATTATCAAATCCATTCTTCTCGATAAGATTCATTGACTCATCCGCGTCCTTCTTACGGAAAGGGGCCAGCATATCTGTCATGACCTCACGCATAAGCCCTTTCTGATCCTTACTCATATCTGCAGCACGCAGACCGGGTAATCCAGATTTCTTGCCAGTCAATTTCACCGTCTTAGCTCCATGTTCTCCTCTGGATTTACCAAGAAGCGCAACCTTACGCTGCTTACCATCCAGTGCCTGAAAAAGTTCGTTCGTCCTCTTGGCCTGAAACCAATAGGCATTACCCTCGTGATCAGGTTTTTCATTAAAGCCCTTCGCTGCATGACCGTAAAAAATCGGCCCTCCAAAAGCAGCTCCATCAAGAGAATCCCCATCACACCGGCGCGTAACGTGTCGGCCGGTGAACACAAATTCAAATTTCCCACTACCGGGCTTTCCAAATATCGCTATGGCACTATCTTCAAATCCGTCAGCTGAATCATGCACCACCTGATCATAAACAGCTTTTTGATATTCTGGGCTATGCAAGCCATTGAAAATTTCCTTCACCAAGTCAATCTGGTCGTCCTCCATATCTCCCACGGCAGTCTTGGTGATATGCCAGTTATTATTTATGGCCGATCGTAGCGGGTGCTCCCAAGGAAAGCAGATCAACTTACGTTGTTTTTCATTAAGGCTCTTGTATAGCTTGGCAGTAAGCGTTTCAGAGGAGATAACCTTTTTCTTTTTCTCGGCCACTCCAATTGAGGCCAGTGGGCCGGCCGCAGCCAAGGTCAACCCGGCGCCTGTGGTCTTGAGAAAATCACGTCTTGAGTTGTCACAAGAATTCAAAACTTCAATACGGGAGGTGTTCTTCATGTGGAGAATGTGAACGGAGTACGTAAAGTTGGCCAGTTTTTTGTTATTAGGTTTTCAGGAGCTTTCAGTGAAAGGAAAACCCTCGCCAACAATACTGAACCCTCTACCTTTTCAAAAATGAGCACCTCTCAAGATCTGCCGGGAAAAACCCCCATAATATCAGCTTTTCTGGCCAACTTTTTATGTTTTGCTCCAACCCTGTTTTTACTCATCCACAACCAATCATACGGAGCACCCAAGCCTGTTGCTGAGTTGGTGAAATCGATCAAACCCTCGGTCGTAACCGTGGTCCACGAGGGGCGCGGCGAAGCGAAGGAAGGTTCTGGCACAGGGTTTGTAGTCGGCAAAAATCTCATCGCCACCTGCCTGCACGTGGTGGGCGAAGCACGCGCGGTCCATGTGCGACTGGAGGATGGAAAGAAGCTGAAAGTTGAGGCCGTACAAGCGTGGGACCGCAAGCTGGACCTTGCGGTATTGCGAGTAGTGGGTGGGGAGGACCTGAAAACTTTACCCTTGGCTGACTCGAGCAAGCTCGTTCAGGGAAGTGAAATACTGGCTATCGGCAATCCGATGGGATTAACCGGAAGCGTGGTACAGGGACTGCTCTCGGCTCGTCGTGAATTTGATCAGGTGGAAATGCTTCAACTAGCCATCCCCGTGGAGCCCGGCAATAGTGGTGGCCCCATCCTCGACCGGGAAGGGCGGGTCCACGGCATCATGACCTTGAAGTCAACACTGACACCCAACCTCGGTTTTGCCATGCCATCCAACACCTTGAAACCGCTACTGGCCAAACCCAACCCAGTACCGATAACACGCTGGCTGACGATTGGCTCGCTTAGCCAGCGCGACTGGCAACCCATCATGGGGGCACGCTGGAGTCAGCGCGCCGGACGCATCTACGCCAGGAACCCAGGGCGGGACTTTGCCGGACGCTCCCTGTGTTTATCGCGAAAGAAAAAACTAACACTACCCTACGAGATAGAGGCCACGGTGAAACTCAATGATGAAACCGGTGCAGCCGGGCTGGCTTTTGCCTCCGATGGCGGCGACAAGCATTACGGGTTTTACCCGAGCGGCGGCAAACTGCGCCTTACCCGATTTGATGGGCCCACCGTCTTCACCTGGACCATTCTCAAGGACGAACCAACACCACTCTACCGCCAGGGCGACTGGAACACGCTCAAGGTTCGCCACGAAAAAGGTCTCATCAAATGTTATGTAAACGGAAAGTTTCTGTATGAAGTAAAGGAGGATCGCCTGCCCAACGGCCGTTACGGCCTGGCAAAATTCCGTGACACTGAAGCTGAGTACCGGGATTTTCGTGCAGGTAAGGACCTCAAGAACCTGTTACCCTCCCCTGCTCTTCTGAAAAGACTGGATAAGGCCATTTCAGAACTCGAACCCACCAATAATCCCGACACAAAAACCATTGATGCGCTTAAACCCAATGCCATCCTCAACCGGGAGCTGCTTCTTAAACGGGCAAAAGCAATGAACTCTCAGGCTGACCAGTTACGCCGACTGGCCGACCTGATTCATGAACGAACAGTGCAGGATGCGTTAATGACCGAATTCAAGAAAGAAGATGCGAAGGTTGACCTGCTGCACTGCGCCCTGCTCCTCAGCAAACTGGACAATGTCGAACTGGGTCCGGCGCATTATCAGAAGATGGTGAACGAAATGGCCGCGGAGATTCGATCAGAGCTCCCGAAAGATGCCAATTCAACCCAACGACTTACAGCGCTTGGCAAATACATGTTCAAAGAAAACGGCTATCACGGCAGCCGGGGCGACTACTACAACCGCGCCAATAGTTACATAAACGAGGTGATTGATGATCGTGAAGGTATTCCTATTACCCTTTCAGTACTCTACATGGAACTAGCCCGCCGGCTGGACCTCAAGGTTGTCGGCATTGGCTTGCCCGGCCATTTTGTGGTGGCACAACTGGGAGAAGGAAAAGAACCCCAACTTATCGATGTGTTTGAAGATGCCAAGCTGATAACCCGAAAGGACACCGAGAAAATTGTGCGGAATTTTGCTGGTGTCCCATTACAGGATGAGCACCTTAAGCCCGTGGATAACCGTGCCATCATCGTACGCATGCTGCGCAACCTCATTGGCATCAGCAACAATAATGAACCGCCAGAGGTCGTGTTACGTTATCTGAATACACTCATTCTACTGCAACCAGACTCCCCACAGGAACACCTCAACCGCGCACTGATGCACATGCGCCTGAAGCAAAACGAAAAAGCCAAGGCTGACGTACTTTGGCTCCTTGAAAAAGATTCCCCCCAGTTTGACAGGAACCGTTTGATGGAACTTTACAGGCGACTGTAGTGACCCTCTTAAACTCACTATAGGAAACTGGCTCCAGAGGTAGGATTCGAACCTCTTCACTCAAGACATCACTTGCGAGCTTCGGGTGTGATCGTAAGTTCCACCTTCTTTTTCTTGCGCATCACTACAACCTTCACCGGCTTGCCAATCTTAATATCATTCAGTGCCTCGGTGTAATCGTAGATATTATTGATTTTCTTCTCCCCAAACTGCACCACAATATCTCCACTCTTGATCCCTGCCTTGTCAGCTGGCCCCCCTGCCCGCACGTCATTGATTAATAAACCTTTTTCTTCTGAAGCATAATCAGGAATTACCCCGGTATAGGCCCTCATCTCGTTACGGGTACCCTTTCCGCGGTTACCCCGCTCCACCTTTATGTAGTCAGGCCTTTTCATTTCGCCCACAAGATCCAACGTTAAGTTCCCGGCAAATT
>JASLKQ010000043.1:0-9283 GCA_030747505.1 Verrucomicrobiota bacterium
AGGTTATCCTCCGGATCAAAGGCCCATTCAAAGGAGTCCGATCCAATAGTGATCCGGTCATTACCTTTGGCAACAGCCGCAAGCGGCTCGGAAATCTCTAGTTGGGCGAGTTCCAAGGTATTGGATATACGCACCACCCTGGCTTGAGCCGAATCATCAAGGGCCAAAGTATCCAAGAGTGCCGAAATGGCCGTGCGATCACTGGGAAACTGCATGGGCAACTTGGCACTGTGAAGAGTGAGTGAGGTGCGCACATTAACGAACATGCTTTGGGCATCCATCTGCGCCGCAAGTTTTTCATGGGTGGCATCGGCCAAACCAATCCCAATGGCGTTGCCATGGGTTTCGGGGGTCAGGCCCCGCACAAAAATGCGCCGGATAAATGGATTACACTCCAGTTCATTATTTAACAGGGTGCTGTAATGATGTGCGTGACGACCAATAACATTGGGGTCCATACCCACCCCGCTGATATTTTTTCCTATCCGGTCCACAATAAGCAGGTCCATTTCCTCAAAGGGCAGACCGGGCATGAGTGAAGCCGCCTGATCGAGTAGTTCACTTTCCTGCGTTTCGATCTGTTCAGGCAACACCGCTTCCAAGCGGACGGTTTGATGATATTGATTCTCCACCAATCCGATGCCAAAAAGAATCGGCACATTATCGAGCACCACACGTCCCAGCATCTTGAGGGTGTCTGCATAACCATGATGCACGGCAGTACGATGGAAATTGGCTGCCCCATCGTGTTTCCCCATGCCCACCACCATCATCTTGATGAGCCCGCTACCGATTGAACGGCTGAAATAATCGGTATGCGGCTTAACGCGGTTCAATACCACAATCCCATCAGCCGAGAGGGCTGCACTACTGGTAAAGGCGGGTATTCCATTCTGGGTGCGGCCAATTTCGCGGGTCTCCATCGCGGCCTCAATGGGCACTCCCATGGTTTGCTCGGTAATACCGTAATCGGCAAGAATCCGTTTCTGCCCTTCAGGCGTCGCCCCCCCGTGGCTGCCCATGGCCGGCACAATAAAGGGCTCCACCCCGGCAGCCTTCAGTTCACCCAGTACCGCAAGCACGATTCCCCTGATATTGGCAATCCCGCGGCTTCCCACCGTGAGAGCCACCCGCGTACCGGGGACAAGACGATCCTGAACCCTCGAGATTTGTTCGGCCACCGAAGCCGGGATCTTCAGGGGGGTAGATTGGGGAAACTCCTGACGCACTCTCAACATTCGCGGCAAGGCACTGGCATCAAGTAGTGACATCGTTGGTTCAATCCAAGGCCAAGTAAGCCTGATCAACCAGCTTTTTCTTGCCCAGCAGGCACACTCAGCCGAAGCTCTGGGACGAACCCTGTACTAATCATGAAGGAACAAGACTCCCTTTGCCCCAAAACCCTGAATCGCCGTGGTTTCCTGACCACTGCGGCCACTGCCCTCACTGCCTCCACCGCAATCGCCGCACGCGACTGGACCGGCAAAAGACCCACGCGTTATCCCGAACCCGATGTCCTGGTGCTGGACCCGGCTTTTGCAAAATATAAACTGGGGAACACTCCCATTCGCCGGCTCTATACCAACCCGGACATGCTCTGGGCCGAAGGTCCCGCGTGGAATGGCGTGGGCAAGTATCTTTTATGGAGTGATATCCCCAATAACGTGCAGATGCGTTGGCTGGAGGAAGATGGACACGTAACTAAATTTCGTCACCCCAGCGGTAACAGCAACGGCAATACCTTCGACTGGACCGGCCGCCAGATTTCCTGCGAACACGGCAACCGCCGCGTGGTGCGTTACGAATACAACGGCAAGATCACTGTCTTGGCCGATGGCTTTGGCGGTAAACCCTTTAATGCTCCCAATGATGCGGTGGTCCATCCTGATGGAGGCATCTGGTTTACTGACCCCGGCTACGGCAGCCTGATGAATTATGAAGGGAACCGGTTTAATACCGGCAGCGTGCAACCCCACCAGAAGGAGGCAGTTTACCATATCGACGCCAAGACCGGTAAACTCACCAAGGTAACTGAAGATATCTTTAAGCCCAACGGCCTGTGCTTCAGTCCGGACTACAAAAAGTTGTATGTGGCCGACACCGGTTCATCGCATTACCCTCAGGCCAAAAAAGAAATCAAGGTCTGGGATGTCATCAATAATACCAGCCTGAAGAACGGCAAGGTGTTTACCAGCATGAACCTGGAGATGGAGGAAAAGGATGCCAATGGCATGGTGCAAAAGGTCGTAAAGGCTGGCCAAGCCGATGGCATCCGCTGCGATGAGGATGGCAACATTTGGTCCAGTGCCGGTTGGGTGGGTGCAGGCTATGATGGCGTGCACGTTTTTGAACCCAAACAGGGCAAACGTATCGGACAAATTCTTCTGCCCGAGATTTGCAGCAACGTGTGCTTTGGCGGCACCAAGCGCAACCGCCTCTTCATGACTGCCAGCCAGTCACTCTACGCAGTCTATGTGGAAACCAAGGGCGCCCACATTACCTGAGAACCTACTTACGGTTCTTTCTGGGACGCTTTGGTTTTGTCTCAACGGTGCCGCCCAAATCCGTTTTGATTTTGGATAGGAGATTGGGAACATAGTTACCCATTCGGGCCGGGGTCACCGTCCCTTTTGAGGGCAACTGGTTTAATGCCTCGAGCCGGTCATTTGCGGCGTTATCGGTATAATCCAGACCGTTAAGAGCCAGCATGGAAGTGAAGACCGTGTTCTTGGAGACATCAGCATATTTCATCAGGGTATCAATGGCCGCTGTCTTGGCCTTGCCTTTGCCATACCGCCCCAAGGCCTCTGCGGCAGCACAAGCCACCTCAGGTGATTTGTCATTTAAGGCAATCCTCAGGGCAGCCTGCCCCTTGCTAACTCCTTCTTCCTCGCGCATCAGTAAACCCATAGCTGCCCAATAACGCACCGCACTATCCTTGGCTTTGAGTAACTTGATAAGTTCAGGCGTGTCCTCGCGCTTTAATCCAGAAGCCTTTTCGGCTGCCGCCATAATCTCCTCCATTGGGTAGCGCTTTTTGTCATGGCCCATATCATAGGGAGCCCCCTCACCACTGCGCCCATGGATTTGGCCTTCAGGCAAAAAGCCCACGTCACGAATCTCAAGGGCCTTGGCCTGCTGGGCTTTACGCAGGCGCTTTAATATATCCGCGTGCTTTTTTGACTCGGCCAGATTGTTGACCTCATCACGATCATTGGCCAAATCATAGAGTTCCTCCACCGGTTTGGTCTGCCAGAATTTGGACTGGGTACTGTTTAATTTACCTGCATGATACAAGTCATGCCACTTCTGGGTAGTGGGGGTCTTGAACATGTAGGAAATGTATTGCCCGTAAATCTTGTGCGGCATGTAGTTGCGAATGTAGATGTAGCGCTTGTCACGTACCACGCGCACCATGTCGTAACGCTCATCCATGCGCCCGCGAAAACCGTAAATGTAGGGCTGAGGCGGCGCGGCGTGTTTGCCCATAAAGGAATAACCCTGCATATGTTCAGGCGGCTTAATTCCGGCGATACTGAGTAGCGTGGGAGCCAAATCAATAAAGCCCACCAGACGATCACTTTTCCCATTCACCTGATAGTCACTGGGAGCCAAATGTTTCCATTTTTCGGGAACGTAGAGAATTAGCGGAACATTGAGTCCACTGTTATAAGGCCAGCGTTTACTGCGCGGCATTCCTGAACCGTGGTCGCCGTAGTAAAAGACAATTGTGTCCTCGGCCAATCCGGCCTGGGCAATCTCCTTCAAATTCTGGCCAACCCGCACGTCCATCATGGTGATGCGATCATAATACTGAGCCCAGTCTTTTCGCACTTCTGGGGCGTCAGGGTGATAGGCAGGGATACGGGCCTTCTTGGGGTCATGAATCACGTTGGCTTCAGGAATATTGTTACGAATCTGGCTCTCATGACTGATGGTGTGATTAAAGATGGCAAAGAATGGCTGATCGGCTTTGCGATTCTTCCAGTGAGCCTTGCGACTGCTCTCATGCCATACCTCTCCTTGCGTTGAGAGATTATAGTCTGTCTTGGAGTTGTTGGTGCAGTAGTAGCCTGCCTGACGCAAATATTGCGGGTACATCTTGAACCTTTCAGGCAGGCGCGTGTTGCTGCGCATGTGCTCAGCCCCGGTACTGGGCGGGTACATGCCACTAATAAGAGTGGTGCGGGCAGGCGCACACACGGGCGCAGTAGACCAACAATTAAGATACATCATCCCCTTGGCCGCCAGCCGGTCGAGATGAGGCGACTTGGAATATTTGTCACCATAACAACCCAGTTCAGGACCGTTATCCTCAGAGGTAATCCAGAGAATATTGGGCAGCTTCTGCTTGGCGCCCGCGTTAAAGGCAATAACCAAGCCCAAAAGAAAGATTCGCATTAATTTCATGAATAAGGTGTCGGAGGCGAATCCTGCCTAAAGCAGACGACGTTGGCAAACCTCAAGAGGTTAATCCTGCGTGGGACGAGAGGGATTAGCCCAGTGATTATCGGGATCAGTACCGCTCAAAACCACTCCCTTGGTGTTCCACCCCTGAGAGGCACGCACCTCCACCGGCGCGTAGCGCAAGGTAAGCCCACAACGACGCCGATTAGAATGATTTGTCCCTGAACCATGCAAAAGTAAATCACTATGAAGGGAAACCTCCCCGGCCCTCAGCAGGTTGTCCACCGGCTCACCATACTGCTCCACATTATCAACGGTTTGGTTGAGCACATTGTGTTCCTCAGGCCGACTTGGACGCCAGGTAAGATGACCGTCATGATGGGAGCCACTCAAAAATTGCATGCAGCCATTCTCCCTGTCTGCAGCGTCAACAGCCAACCATACGGTCAAGGAACCACTGGGACTGAGCGGCCAGTAACTCGCATCCTGATGCCACGCCACTGCCTTGCCATCACCGGGCATTTTACAGAAAAAATGTGAACCCCAGCCGACAACATTTTCGCCGAGCAAATCCTTCACCACCGAAACAATGCGTTCGTGGGTAAGTAGATCATACACCCGGCCATACTCCAAATGAGCCGAACTAATGGAGTAGCTATTGCCCCCGGCGGCAACGGTTCGCTCCAACAGGTTATCGAAATAGTTTCGGATATCAATGATCTGCGCCTGATCAAAAATCCTTAGAGGAGCGATAAAACCCTGCTGGTTATATTGAATGACCTGTCCAGAACTTAGGGTGTTGGGATTAGGGTTATCAACCGGCCGAAACTGCAGGTCCCGGTTTTTGTCGGCAACATCAGGAAGAATATCAAATTTTTCTGACATTACTCGTAGATATGATGACCCTTGATCTTGAGTTTGATGCGATAAAGCCCCCACACCTTTTTTCCATCAGCCCCTTTTGGGGCCTGTGCGGTAACGTATAAGGTACTTTTTTCACTCCCGCCCCCAAAGACACAGTTGGTCGGTGTTTCGGCCGTTGGGATAAAAGCCAGATGTTTGGCTTCCGGCGAAAACACATAGATCCCTGAGTGCTCCCCTCTTCCGGCCGTCGCATAGATATTACCTGCTTCATCCAATGTCATCCCATCAATCCCGCGCCGATCGGGGCCGATATCAAAAAGAATCTTCTTGTCGGCAAGAGTCCCATCCTTTTGCACAAGGAACTCAACCAGATGATGGTTGCCGTCAGCATCGCTGTGGTTATCCGCTACAAAAACTTTTTTTCCATCGAGCGAAACCAAAATCCCATTGGGGCGCGAAACATCCTTGGTAGCCAGCTTCACCTTCTTTCCAGTAATCAAAAAAACTCCTTCAAAATCCAATTCAAGATCATCCCCGCCGCCGTAACGTGGATCGGTAAAATAAATGCGGTTTTTCGAATCTATTGCCAGGTCATTGGGGGAATTAAACCGTTTGCCGTTCCATCGTTCGACCAGAGTACGGGTCTGCCCTTTCATGTTGGTAAGGCTCACTCGCCGTCCACCACCATGAGCACCTTCGCAGGCAATCAGGTTCCCTTTGCGGTTGATCATCAGCCCATTGGCTTTACCACTCGGCTCACGAAAAACACTCGTCTTGCCCGTTGCCGGGTCAAACCGCATGGTACGCTGACCGATGTCAGAAAATATAATAACACCCTTTGGCCCAAGGGTCGGTCCTTCGGTAAATTTACCTTCAGCCCAGACTAATTCAGGTTCTGAACCACTTGGCACAATGGAGCCCTGTGCGACCGGCTTGAACTGTGCCGCAGTTAAAACTGCACCACTGAGAAATAAACAAATAGGGACCTGCATGCCTCCATTGCCGCAGACCCCTGCACGTACGTCAACAGGCAATTAGCCGATTTATTTTCCGGCCGTCGCAGGCGGTTCCGGGGTTTTGGCCTCAGGTTCAGCAGGAGCTGATGCTGGCTTGGGTTGGCGATCTTCCCATTCCTTCACCAGCTTGGCAGATGCAGTCAACTGCTCAGGTGAAAGCTTGCCTGTGAGTTGTTCCAATGCCGTAACCGCATTCTCATTCCCACTTTTTGAGGAAAGCGTCACCCATTTGTGAGCCTGAACCAAATCCGCCTCAATCCCTTGCCCCAAGGCAAACATCATCCCCAGTGCCACCTGCCCTTCAGCATCCCCCTGATCGGCAGCCAGAGTAAACCACCTGTGTGCTTCAACCGGATTTGCCTTCACTCCATCACCTCCAATATACATCATCGCAAGATTTATTTGTGCCGGAGCATGCCCTTGCGCGGCAGCCTTGCGATACCACTTGGCTGCCTGAGTAGCATCCTTGGGTAAATGCCGGCCTTCCTGATATAGAGCAGCCAAATCAAACTGCAGTTGGGTAAAGTGCCCGATTCCGTCCTGCTCCAGGGTGTTCACTATTTGCTTAATGGCCGCCGCCTTTTGTTCCCCATCCTCCAATTGGTTTGCCATCATGATTGCCTGTTGCATCACTACCTCGGCGCTTTTCTGTATTTCTCCTGCAATTTCGACTGATTGATCCAAGACAGCCCGCGTTTGCTCCCGATCATTTGATTCACTGATGGCGACGGTGATATTGGCAAGGACAGCCGCCTTCGCATCGACCGACTCGAGCTTTTTCATTGCGCCCATAGCCAGTGCCAGCGTTTGTTTTGATTCCTTGGACAATCCCATTCTCGCTTGAGCCACCGCCATATGGGTCAAGGCGGGCGCCAGCTCCGTGTTCTCCTCAATTTGATCAAGAAACTCAGCGGCCCTTGTCAGCATGACTGTTGCCTGATCGGTGTCTCCGGTTTGAGCCAAGGTTCCCGCCAAATTACACAATACCCGAGCCCTTCCACCTGCCCCATCTATTTTCCCCACCAACCGCATAATGGGATCCCCCTGCTGCTGCAACACCTCCACTCGGGCACTGATTTTCTCAAGGACCGGTTGAATGGATTTCTGTTCACGAAATTCATCAAGAGCACCTGCCAATCCATCCAATTTACCAATCTGCGCTTCTATCTCCTCGAGCTTCTCGACCCCCGCAAGAACCTCTCCAATTTGTTTCAAGGCGTCGTCCTCTTGCCCCATATGAATCAGGCAGACTCCGATATGCACCAGGGCCGACAACTGTTCCGGTCCCTCAATCTCAGCGGTGATTGCACGGGACTGTTCCAGCATTGAGGAGGCCAGCTTGGTGTTTCCAACCCGTTGTAAGACTCCAGCCAACCGTGTCAGAACCCGTACTTTGTGCTCTGGAGCCTCAACATTGGCAATCAGAGAGTAGGCCGGATTGGTTTGATTTTCCAACTGCTGAGTCATTGACGCCAAACGTGTATTGAACTCCCCAAGTTCCTTGAGTTCCTTGAAATCCTCCAAAGAATCAGAAATTTTTCCCATCAAACCCAACTTCGCCTCAGCATCGTCGAGTTCTTCGATGAGATCCAATGCCTGCCCCAGCGGTTCCTGAGCCATTTCCGCCTGCCCCGCATGCAACTTGGCTATAGCCAGACTGTTCAAGACACGAACCTTAACCGCTGAATCCTCCACCTTGGCAACCAGTGCTATCAGGGGATCGGTTTGATACTCCAACTGCCTTGATAGTGCAGTCAACCGTGTATTCACCTCCGTAAGCTCCTCAAGTTTGGCAAAATCCTCCAGAGAAGCCGAAAGCGTTTCCACTAAATCAAGCTTGGCCTTGGAATCATCCACCTCCTCAATAAGATCCAGAACCTGCCCCAATAATTCCTTGGCTACAGCCGTCTCGCTCGCATGCAGCTTAACCATGGCCAGACTGCTAAGTACACGAACCTTCCCAGCTGAATCCTCCACCTTGGCAACCAGTGCTATCAGGGGATCGGTTTGATACTCCAACTGTCTGGATAGTTTAGCGAGCCGCGCATTAACCTCCGCAAGTTCCTCAAGTTTGGCAAAATCCTCCAGAGAGGCAGAAAGCGTTTCGATCAAGCCGAGCTTGACCTTGGTGTCGTCCATCTCATTGATAAGATCCAGAACCTGCCCCAATAATTCCTTGGCTACAGGCGTCTCACCCGCATGCAACTTGACGGTGGCCAGACTACTCAGCACACGAACCTTTCCGGATGAATCCTTCACTTCATCAACCAACGCAAGCCAAGGATTAGCCGTTGATTCTCCCTGCGGTTCCCCTGTTCCGACAACCGGTTCTGCCGGTTCTGTTGCCGGTTCTGCCGGTTCTGTTGCCGGTTCTGTTGCCGGTTCTGTTGCCTCGGCACGAGCACCTGCCCTAGATGTAGATTCAGGCTGATTCAACGCAATAATCGCCACAACAGCGATAATGATCACGACGATGAGGACTCCTTTTCTATCTTTCATTTCTTTTCCTTTCACCCGTCGACCTTCAGGGTCGAGGCGTCGGGTTTACCAATTTTTTTAAATGATCCTTCTCTTCAATGATCTTACGGAAGGCCGCGAGATCCTTTTCCATCTCCTGTTGCAGAGCCTGATAATACATTTCGGAGTAAAAGAAGGCGCGGGCAACATCTCCATCAACCAGCTCCACATCCTGCTCCTTGACCCGCGGCATTAACAGCAACCTCCCGCGGGTAAAACTACTCAGAGTGAGCACCAGTTCCTCTGTGTTCAATTCCACAGTCTTCTTCATTAGAACAGCATACTTAAGACGCTCCATGTCCTTTTTTTCGCGCAGCAGAACGGCAAACTGTTCTTCTCCGTCCTCTTCGGGCTGATTCAGTTCCCATAATTGCTTGGACCAGTCCTTTCGGTCGGCGCAATCCACCAACTTCACCTGAGGTACCGGTTCATTAAAAATCGATTTTGCATCATCAGAATCACGCTTCATATCGAAGGTA
>JASLKQ010000043.1:9293-27392 GCA_030747505.1 Verrucomicrobiota bacterium
CAAAACAGCTTTAGATCCTCCTTTTTCAGTCAATACTTCAGGCGCATTATTACGGATGTACTCCTCCAAAAATTGGACCTGGTGCCCGGAACCGATATTGCGATCGGACTCAAAGAAAATTAACTTTGTGGAATTCAATTTATTTTGCATGCCCCTTCGCTTGAGTACCTCATATATCTGCCGGTAACAAAGGATGGCTTCACCCGGAACCGCCTTGTCGACAAATTGACTGTAGGGATACTCAGTAGCCAACTTCACATCTGTAGCAATAATTCGGTTTGCCAGAGCCTTCATGCGTCGAAGCTGTTTGTTTTCGTAGAGGTAGTTGAGGTCAAATGTGTCCTCGGCACGGATGCGATAGGCATCCCTGAACAACTGATTGCCCACGCTATCAAAAGCGTCCTCATCCTTGGGCATGTTCTTGCCAATGACATGCTCCTCAGGCAGGACAAAGGGCGTAAGAACAATGATCACCTCGCGATTCACCGCCTGATTCTTTTGGCTGCGGAAGAGCCCTCCCAGCAAGGGGATATCCCCCAGAATCGGCACCTTATCGACGGTGCTCTGTTTGTCCTTTGCTATCAGACCGCCAATGATGAAAGGTGTATTATTGGCCACCCGCACGTAGGTCTTTACCTCACGTCTGGAAATGGTTGGTGCACTGGCAAGAATCATCCCATCCTTGTTTCTGACCTCAAGATCCCCATCTGGCACCTTGGCGGTCACCTCAGCATTGACCTGCATACTCACCTCCTGGCCTTTGGCATCAATCCGCGGGCGCAATGCCAGAGTAATACCGGCCTTCTCTTTTCCAAAGCTCGTGCTCTGATAGTCATTTTTGGAATAGTTACTTCTAGCTATGGGTATGTCCTCGGCCACGCTGATATAGGCCATGCGGTTGTCCAATGCCAATACACTCGGCCGGGAAAGAATTTCAGCCTCCCCCTCACGCACCAGTGCCTTGATCTGGGTGTTCAGGTCATGAAAAACCCCCTTGGTAGAAAGGTCCAACGCGGCATCGGTCGCCGGGTTCCTAACGCTGCCGACCACCAAATTACTGAGTTTGGAATTAATGAAATTACCACTCTCCTTGGCCCCTGAAACCCGGGTCCATTTGACTCCCAATTCCTTCAACGCGGTGGAGGAAACCTCCAGGATCATTGCCTCTATGATCATTTGGCGGGCGGGTAGATCAATATCATTTTTTACGGTCGCCATGAATCCACTCAATTGGGATGGATCATTTTCATCATGGAACACCACTAACTCATTGGTCGGGTCGGATTCTGTCTGGGGAAATTTTTCCGTCACCGCAGGTACTGTGTCCACATTGGTCGTGCCGGACAAAGCAACAACAACCGGCAGATTGGTTGAGTTAACCGGAGTATCGGGCTTACCGATGGTGTATCCGTGCAGGGCCAGCAATTGCGTCGCCCGCAGCGGATCAATATAGCTCAAGGTTAGACGCTCAGTAGCAATCTTTACTGAGTTGGTGCCCTCGGGCAACTGGGCCAGTTGGATCAGCGCATCCTGCAACCACGGTTTCACGCGGCTTGGAGTAAAAGTAGCACCGGGGACAGGCTGTGCCTTTGCCAGGGCAACCCCCGCCAAAATCAATGCGAGTAACGCGGCCTTGAGCTTCCTTCGGTTAACCTTATTTGACATTGGTTTCCTCTCCCCCCTTTTCCGGTTCCTCATCGTCCTCGAACATACCCGGGAAGAATGCCTGAGCGACCTTCTGCATCGCCGTTTTCTTTCTGGCCATCGGCTGGACCGACTTCTCTTCGACGGCTTTGCGCACCTTTTTCTTCACCTCTTCACCCGCCTTGTCAGCACTCCCCTGCAACTGATCTCGCAGCCCCTTGTGCTGGGTGAGGACAGGTTCAAACGCCTCACGGGAAATTTCATACAATAAAACTTCCGTGTCGGTGGTTATGGTGGTGTTGCGACTTGAATCGCCCAAGACGGCCTTCTCTCCAAAATACTGGCCCGCGCGAATGGTTCTAACCTTCACGTCACCCTCCCCCTCAAGGTTAACCGAACTACTTAAAAGCCCCTCCAAGCATACAAACATGGAATCCCCCTCTTCCTGTTGCTGATAGACCACCTCACCCTCCCCGAGGGTGTGCTTGCGCATTTCTTCAAACAACCCCTTAAACTCAGACGCACTCAACTCACGGAATAATTCGGTGCGCGTAAGCAGCTGGTGCAAATCCTCCTCCAAGGATGCATCGAGTGTTCGTCTTTCGCGGCGGGAAAGAAAAACCTCCTCCTTCGAATGTGCCGGCATAATACCTGAATGGATCAAATGTTCAAGCACTGTTCGGTTCACCACATGCTTGGAGTCGTTGGGCGAAATGTGCTTGGGCAAAATGAAATAGCGCACCTCGTAGACCATTCCTTCCAGGGTGGACTCCTTCATCCTCACCTCGGGCTCCGGTTTACCCAGAATCCCCCGATGCTCGGCGGCCGCACGAATACCGGCTGTCAGCACCCTGATCGCCCGCTCAGAAGGCACTTCAAAATCAATGGTGAAGTCCAAATCCATCCGAAAATGCGGTTTTGGCTCCATGTAGTTGGTCACAATTGTTTCTCCCAGCCTGCTGTTGGGAACGACCACCATGTTGTTTTTTGTGGTCCTTAATCGGGTGGTTCGCCAGTTGATTTCTATCACCTCGGCCACAATGTGTGTTTCCACGCGGTTTTGGTGGACCATGATCCAATCGCCAATTTTGAAGGGGCGATCGACATGAATGGCCAATCCCATGAAGAGGTCCAAGATAACCGTCCGCAACGCCAAACCGACAACGACACTCACTGCCCCTGAGGCAGCGATAATCTTCGTTGTATCTTTATCGAAAACAGTGGAAGCAATGGCCAAGGCCACCACCGAAAAGATCACAATAGCGGTGACATCCTTGGGTAAACGAGGTACCCGACGTTCTGAAATACCTCCAATAAATCCGTCCCAGAAAAAAACGGTTATCAGGCGATTTACCAGAAACCCAAGGGACAACCAGGCACCGATCTGCAACCCGTAGGTGAATAACCCAACTGAAACCCATCGGCTATTTTCGAGGAAAAGTTTATAAACTTCCGGCCGGTACTGAAGCGCCATTAGGAACACCCCGAATACCGCTACTGGTAGCCAAATCCGACCAATAACCTTCACAACCATCCACCCAAGCGATGCGTTACCCTTTTCTCGGGGGTCTATCTCCTTCTCAGAAGTCATGGTTATTAACAGATTTATTCACAATTATCAACCAGTTTTGGGTGTAAAATGGTCAAAAAACGGCTGTTTAGGTGCATCTACCGAACCATATCCATTTGATCTCCACTACAAAAAAATAAATCAACCTATCTTGGCAATAAATTGACTGGCTAGATTCAGATAGCTACAGCTACGGAACAACCCAAGTTCGACCTCCTAGCAATGGAAAATATTCGCGGAAATTTCTGAATTTATCGGGAATTAAGAAGATTATTGGCTTGAAAAAATCAAACCAATTCCTCGATTGGCGAACCTCCCGAAATAGCCTCAATCACCGACTTGGGTAAACCATCAGCCACGCGCAGTTGGCCTATGTCAAATAGCGTGTGCATGATGGTATTCATCAGGTGTTTGGGATCGTAGGGACGCGTGGTCGGCTCGGCAGCTGTGCGGTCACTTCTACCAATTACCTGACCCATTTTCAGCCCCCCACCGGAGACCAAAAGCGAGGTCAGGTTGCCGTAGTGTTCCCGCCCTCCATTCTTGTTGATGCGGGGCGAACGACCCATTTCGCCGGTCACCACCAGTAAAATTTTCTCACTTAAACCCCTTTGATGAACATCCTCAATAAACGCGCTCACTGCATGATCCACCTGATTTCCCATCGGGTAAATGCCGGCCATGTTTTTGGGACTGTTGTTGTTCGCGTGATAATCCCAGCCGCAATCACTCACCGTCACAAAACCGCATCCGGACTCACACATGCGACGGGCCATCAGCATCTGGAGTCCCAGAAGGTTGCTGACGCGTTTCATATCATGATATTTCTGCAGTTTCTTTTGGTCAAAAAGTGGCCGGGTGTCGTAGCGCGCAATGGTTTTCGGATCTTCCTTGGACCAATCAAAGGCATCGGCCACCCCGCGCGAAATAGTGTCAAAGGCCTGTTGCTGATATTTATCCGCACTTTCCAGCTCTCCATTGGCATCAATGTCTCGCCGAAGGCCATCCAAACTACCGAGCAATCCTCGACGATCAATCAAACGCTCAGGCTGAATCTGCAAACGCATATCGGCATTCACTTCCCCTCCACCAGCCGGATTAAAGGCTGCATAACTCGCTCCCAAATCACCTGCCTGAGTAAGGGTGGGGAGTGCCTTGGTTTCAAAATTGCTGCCCAACTTCAGATTAGAATCTATTACCTCAGGCAAAATCAAGGTATTACGAGGCATTCCTGTATCTGGATGGTTGGTGCCAGCCACCTTGGTGTACAAGGCACTCATTGATGCCTTCAAGGGATTGTTCGCAACGGTTACAGGGTGATAGGTGTGACTGCTATTCTTGGAACCGTATGACCGCACTACCGAAAACTTGTTAGTCATCTTGGCAAGCTTCGGAAAGGTTCCTCCAAAAGTAATGCCCGGGATATTTGTTTTTACCTCGCCAGTAATGGAGCGAATCTCCTTGGGCGCGGTCATTTTGGGATCAAAGAACTCAATATGGGGTGGGCCACCCGAAAGGAAGAGCAGCACCACACACTTGTCTTTTAGGGGCAGTCCCGCTTGGGCTGCCAAAGCCTTATTGGCCAGTAAATCCGGCAGAGTCAGGCTGCCCAATACACCCGCTTGAAGAAAATCACGGCGGGAAAACCCCGCACAGGTCCGGTTCACTCCAATGTCTGATAAGGCAAACATACTCCTAAAAAACAGGGGTTTTCCTGTCTCTCCTTAGATCAACTGCCTGATAGGCGAGGCACCACTTATCACCTCATTGACCTCATTGGGAATACCGGCCATGGCTCGCACCGCACCAGTATCCAATACCCGATCCATTATTGTAGCGTATAAATTTGGAATGCTTACCCGATCACTGGCTGGCTCACCTCCATCGCTGGTGGAGCTCCCCACCACCTGACCCATCTTAAGCCCTCCACCATACAACATTAATGGTGCGCTACCTCCCCAGTGATCACGCCCCGATTTTTTGTTCACCCTAGGATTACGGCCCATCTCACCGCAACATACCAACAAGATCTTGTCCTGTAATCCGCGCGCCTCCACATCCTCTATGAAAGCGCTCACCGCATGATCAAAGGGAGTACCCACATAGCCCATGCCTTCGGTCATGGTCGCATTGTTCGCATCAGCGTGCATGTCCCACACAAAATCGGTGGTCACGGTAATGAAACCTGCACCGCGCTCAGCCAGTCGCCGTGCCATCAGCATCAGTTTGCCCAAATTATTAACGTGGTTTTGATAACGCAGCCGGTTGTTCCACCTTTTACTGATCTTCTCCACATCCATCAGGGTAGAGGTGTCGTACCGGGCCAACACCTTCTGGTTTTCCTTGGAAATGTCAAAGGCATCACTGATCCCACCAGTCAAAGTTTCAAATGCCTGCGATTGAAATTTATCCAGGCCACTGGTTGCGTTGCCAGACTCCATTTCACGTCGAAACTGATCCAACCTAGCCAAAAGCATACGTCGATCTCCCAGTCGTGAAGGGTCCACCGTCAGTCTCATGTCGGAGCGAAAATCCCCCTTACCGCTGGGTTGAAACGGCGCGTAAGCCGGACCCAGTGGACCGGTCACATCAAATTTCCCAAGCTTCATTATCGGGTCGGTTGCCTTCGAGTCCACCGCCTGCGGGTGCAACCATATGTTTCGCGGCATCCCGGTAACTGGGTTGCTCCCTCCGGCAACCCGTGCGTAGTGCCCTCCAATCTGGGCATTCTTGGAATAGCTGCTAACGATCGGCTTGGAATCGTGTGCAGCACTACCGGTGGTAAAGGAACGCACAATGGAAAACTTGTCATTAAGCTTGGCGAGCTTTTCGAAGGTGGAACCAAAGGTTATCCCCGGCAGACGCGTGGGAATTTCTCCGGTCATACTTCGGATGCCCGAGGGGGCCTCCATCTTGGGATCAAAGGTTTCAGTCTGTGAGGGGCCACCATGCATGAAGAGAAAGATCACTGTGCGATCCTTAACCACGCCGCCCGCCTGCTTGACTGCGTCCTTCGCCCGCAACAATTGGGGCAACGACAACCCGCCCAACGCCAAACTCCCCACCGAGAGGAAATTGCGCCTACTGGCTGAATTATCGGTCAAATGCAACATATCCAGTACCGTCTAGGACAGTACAATAGACGCGGGATACTAGCCAGTATTTAAGAAAAATTCAGGGTTTCTTCAGCCAGATGTTCAGCCGTCTTTCGTGTGGCCAATCATTGGACCAGTAACCGCGGTTAATTTGGTTGGCCCAATTGATGGCCTGAGCGGTCTTTTCAAGCTCTTCCCTGTTCATTTGACTAATCGGTTTATTGGGAAGTTTAACTGATTGTGGATATGGACGATAACCATGGGAACCGAAGCGTGAATAACCATGGAACGTTGAACTCGGCTGCCAATAGGTTGAAGAACCTGAATGTTGGACACTCTGGCAACCACAACCAATCCAAAGAAAGGCTGCCGCCAACAGCAAAATATGGATTTGAGTTTTCATGGTTTTCTTCTTTGCTTTCGGAGTCACTGGAAATGTTCTTGGTTCACCAAAATTAAGCCACAAACAGAGGCGACTGAAAAGTAAACTAAACCAGCCGATCACCACCAGATTGACTGGCGGCATGGATCCACATCCTCCCCCTCCTCCTCCTCCTCCGGTAGATTCAGATAACGTAGCTGTACTACTGGTTTCTGTCCCATAAGCATTAGTAACAACCACATGGTAATCGCCCTTATTCGCCTCCTGAAAATCAGCAATTGCGAACGTTGAATTGGTTTCCCCGGTTAAATCCGTTCCATCCTTGTGCCACTGATAGCTCAAACTAGGCCCCGTTGCACTCACTGACAAGGTGACACTCGTTCCATATTCCGCCGAAGTATCCGCGGGCTGGGTGGTGATTGTCGGAGACCGAACGTCTTCAAACGAAACATTCACGTAGCTATCAGCTCCACTACCGGACTGGGAATTAACTGTGACTTTCCAGCGCCCTCCCGCAATGGAAAAAGATTTACTCATATCCAGCCCGGCATCATCAAAACTGGAAGTGGCAGGGTTCATGTCGAGCAACTTTAATGCTTCATCAGTATGAGCATCATTACTGGTATAAACCAGAACACCATCGTCCAAGGTGGACTTGGCTGGATATCGAGTACGGAACTCTACCCAATAATCCAGATCGGTGTTACTGCCCAATGAAATACCCGTGTCCAACTTCACCGCATAAATGCGTCCGGAGACTTGGGTTTGATCCATTCCGTACAAATTAATTGATGTATCAGCATCACTATCTGTCAGCGTCGTTACATAACTATCAGGCAGCCAATCCATGGCGTTCTTGAAACTGGCATTGAAATGTTCCTGATCGTATGTTGCAGCTGTAATTCCCATACAATCAAACACATGGCCGTACTCATCATGAGTTCCATCCGAATCATCAGCTGTAGAGGTGTTCGAAACCCATGAATTAGCATGCCACAAACCTAGATTATGGCCCAACTCATGGGTTATTGTGCCGATCAATTGATCTTGCCCTGAGGCATTCCAAGCGTATCCATCAATCCAATTTATTTGCTTACCCACCTGCCCTAGCCCAGCCCAATCAGGGTATAGATCGTGATTGATAAAGATACTTACAAAATCATAGTCATCTGAGCTATAACCGGCGGCTGTGGCCTTATCCAAGGCGTGGGTTTTCAACGTTTGATATCCTTCAGTAACGTAGTAGGATGAGTTATTATCCATCGTTTGCAATGGTACGACATCCGCTGTAGGCAGTGTAAAAACACCAAAGGAAGAGGTATTGTAGAAGTCCTGCGTTTCACTAATCCGACTATCACGTACGGACGTGCTGGACCATGGAGACTGGGTGTTATCAGGAAATGCCACGGGAATGAGTAACCACTTTTTAGCCCCCGTATTGCTGTACGCGCGACCAATGACTGCGGCAGCCGTTTCTCCGCCAAGTCCTGATCCCTCGGCACGAGTCAGCGCCAAATTGTAATCATTCCATGCCGGATCGGAGCAACAAAGGCAATGATATCCTTTTTGGTCTTCCACAAAAAATGGGCCCCAGGCCCTGCTGCGCTTTTGGTTAGCGATGGATTGATTTACTGGATGCTTGGCCTCGATGGGAACTCCCTGATCCAAGGGCTCCCCAACTTCCAACAGCCTCATAGGCGTATCGGCTAAAGCAACCTGATTACCCAGTGCCACACCATGAAGATAGATCTCTTCGGTGTACCCAAGTGAGCGCATTTGACCATAAACGTTTGCCTGATAAGTCACTCCATTGATCTCTCCTTCACGTACTACCAGACTATGTTTTGACTTGGCTCCCGGTTGGGGAGTTACGCCCATCACAGTCAATGTGCCCACCCCAGAAACCCGCTGCGCCAGATGTGATTGCACTTGTTTGGGTAACTGCACCAGGACATCCCGGGGAACAGCCGAAGCCAAAGCAGCCTCAGGATCCATCTCGATTAAGTCGCGCATAATTTCACGACGCGCTTTAGCTAGCTCCACCCCCTGCTCCAATTGCTCTTTGGTCCGATGGGACGAATCGGCATATTCATCGGCCCATTTTGAAAAATCACGCAGTTCAGTAATCTCTTCTTTACCCCAATGATTACCATAAACCGGAAACACTGCAGCAGACTCATCCACTGTAGACTTCTCTTCTTTCTTGGGTTTCCCCTTTCTCAGGGGATCAGATTTACCCAAGATGAAAATATTTTCTTGCGCCTGCTGCGCACGTTCGAGAACAGCACTGGCGCGATCCAGTGCACTTACTGGAGGAGTTGTTGGATTGGTCGAACGTTCCTTATCTGAAATAAACACAAAGGACAGATAAAAGAATAAGATTACCCCAAAGAGAATACAGGAATGTTTGGTTTTTGATTTCAACTACTTGGATTAATTAAGGCAATTAATTCTGGAGCCCCAGTGCCTCCTCCTACCAACTGTATAACACAGTTTAATCTCCAAATCCAAGATTTCTCTACACTCAGAAAAACCACACTTTAAGAGCAGTGGCAGTCACAAAAATCAATAAACCAAGATTATTTTTCCTGTTCTTTCAATTCGGTGCGCAGTTCTTCCAGTTCCTTTTCCAGTGCGCCCTTATCCTGCTCCAGCACCTTGTTCATGGCACGCAGGGATCGATTGTCAGCCCTTAAGGTATCGATCTGCGCATCCAATAGCCCGATCTCGGCCACACGTGATTCAGGATCAATGGAATGAATTTTTTTGGGTGGAATATGGACCATAACTTGCCTTTGAATGACCTTAGTAGAAATTGGTATAATCCCCGCCAAGGTAGTGTTTGGATTAGCGGAATTCTCAAATCACCCGCACCCTACGGCAAGAGAAAAACAGGATAAACCCAAGTTTATTTAGCCAATTTCAAGGCAATAACTAATCCACCCGATAAACCGCTGATTTGGTACGAAGAATCAGGGCTTTCCCAGTAACAGCCGGTGTGGCCATGAAGCCATCCGCAAATTTCCCGCGAGCCAAAACCTTAAATTCAGTGGCGGCCTTCGTTACCACCACATCACCATCCATGCCAAAGAAATAGAGTCGGTCCTTGGCCAGAATGGGTGAGGCAGCAAATTGACCTGCCCCCAAGCGCTCGCTCCACAACGCCTTGCCACTCTTGGCGTCCAGACACGAGGCCACACCGGTATCGGCCACCATGTAGAGGTGGGCCCCATGCAGGATCATCGAGGATTTTTTTGGGATATTACGTCGCGTACTCCACGCAGCTTCAAGATCACCTTTGCCATCTGGACTGATGGCACTCATGGAGCCCATGCCATTGTTCACAAAAATCAGTCCGTGACCATACAGCGGTTTCCCACTGGCATTCATCCCACCGGTACGCGCTGTCCATATCAGTTTACCGCTGGCCGGATCCAGAGCCTCCGTAGCAATTGCAGCCGGTGCAATAAGTTGCTCCTGATCGCCCACTTTTATTATTGAAGGGGTCCCATAGGCTTTCTTGCGATCCCCATTGTCAGTCCCAAAATCAAACGCGCGCTTATGCAGCCACTTGGTCCTGCCACTCTTTTTGTCCAGGGCCGCCACAAATTGCCTGTCAGCCCCATCAAAGATTAGGTAGAGCAATCCATTATGTAAAATGGGAGAACTGGCAGGCAGGCGAAAATGATCGCAATACAACTCTTTATCCTGCCGTTGCCAAATAACCGAGGCAGTTTTCGTATCCAAACAGGCCGTACCGTGTGCACCAAAGCTCACGTACACGCGACCCTCTTCAATTACCGGCGTGCACGAGGCATAGCTATTCATCGACACCGGGCTTTTCTGCGGCTTGGCAATCTCGAATACTAATTTTTTATGCAGCACCTTGCCGCTCTTGGCATCCAGACACACCGCCCAGAGATTGTGTCCATCGGCCTCGGCGTTAGTGAACCATACCTGGTTACCCAAGACCACCGGCGAACTCCATGCCTTACCCGGCATGGGCGTTTTCCAGGTTACGTTTTTGCCTTCGCCAAATTCCAGTGGTAGATCAGCATCGGTTTTACCTTCGCCACCGGACCCACGAAACTGATTCCATTGCGCCGCCGAAAGAGCCATTACACCACTTAACCCAAGAAAAATAAAAATACGTTTCATGTGGTTCAATGCTAATGGACCCGGCCCAAGAGGGCAAATTGATTTGCCGAGGGGCCTTTTACTGGGCATTTTTTATCCAATGAAACCATCACGCGTACTTTGTTTGTTGGCGTTTGCAATAAGTATCACGGCCGATGAACCAAAGCTTCCCCGACCCGACCAGGTCGACAAGCCCGAGAACATCAAGTTCATTGTCCCCGATAAATCCAAACTGGCGGGAACTGTGATCGATGACACTGAAGCCAAACTAGTGGGCGAATGGAAACACAGCGTTCATACCCCGCCCTTTGTGGGAAAGAGCTACATCCATGACATGAAGGAAAAGAAGGGCAAGAAAAGCGCCACCTTCACGCCCAACCTGCCCATCACCAGCCTCTACGAGGTGCGCGTGTCGCACAATTCCAACATCCGCCGCGCCAATGGCGTGCCAATCACGATAAACCACGCCAAGGGCAAGAGCGTGGTAAAGATCGATGAAGGCAAGCCTGCACCCATTGCCAAGCTTTTCAGGTCAATCGGGATATTTCATTTCAAAAAAGGCCGGGAAGGTTCGGTCACAATCAGCACCGAGGGCACCGAAGGCAAATATGTAATCGTGGATTCTGTGCAGTTCCTGATCGTGATGCCCTAGCAGAAATCGCTATTTCGATTCCAGACAGTAAAGATTTTTGAATCCGCTCAAGAACATGCGGCCGTTACTAATTGCGGGTGTAGCATGGGTCGCTTCGCCACAGCCTACGCCCGTGCCGTGGCTGGTTAAAGCCGAAATGCTGCAGGCTTGTGCTTGAGGAAGATTTCGCCAGACTCAGAGCCATGATCAAGCTTTCCCGCCGCCAGATGATTGCCTCGTGTGCTTCAGCCAGTTTAGCCACTCCTTTTCTTTCACTGGGCGCACCACCCAAGATTAAAATTACTTCCACCCGCGTCATTAGTCTGCGCCCCAACCATTACCACGGCTGGTCCACGCTCGCGCGCCGTGAGAATGGGGAGCTACTTCTGGTCTGTTCAGGCGGTCGCGAAAGTCACGTGTGCCCTTTTGGTCAGGTGGAGCTGATGCGATCCAAGGACAACGGACAAACATGGACTTTCCCGCGTGTGTTATTGGATAGCCCCATTGATGATCGCGATGCAGGGATTCTCGAAACCGCCAAGGGGACGTTACTCGCCACCACTTTTACCTCCAATGCGTATGATGAGTTTTACCTGAAAAAAGGTTCCCATAAGAATTGGCCTGAGCAACGTCGCAATCAGTGGCTGGCCGCACACAATCGTGTTCCCACTGCTGCCCGCAAGAAGGAACTGGGCACCTGGATGATCCGTTCCACCGACGGCGGTGTGACGTGGAGCCCACGCTATGACTCTCTGGTCAATAGTCCGCACGGCCCAATAAATCTAAAAGATGGTCGCATCCTTTATCCGGGCAAAAATTTGTGGCGCGAAAAAACATGGATTGGCGTGTGCGAATCCAAGGATGACGGTCAATCATGGCAGCGACTCGCCCAAATCCCCACGCGCAAGGGAGATGACCCCAAGGACTATCACGAACTGCACGGAGTAGAGGCAACGAATGGAGAGCTCATCGTGCACATCCGAAACCACAACCCGAAGAACAATCGGGAGACTCTGCAAACTGAATCAAAGGATGGCGGTAAGACATGGAGTGAACTACACTCGATCGGCGTGTGGGGGTTGCCCTCGCATTTAATGCGCCTCAACGACGGTCGACTCCTGATGAGCTATGGTCACCGGCGCAAGCCCTATGGCAATCAGGCACGTGTGAGCGATGATCACGGCAAGAGCTGGAGCGAGCCCATCACAATTTCCGGAGATGGGATAGGACACGATCTTGGTTATCCAACGACGGTCCAACTGGATGACGATTCACTGGTAACGGTGTGGTATGAAAAAATGGCCGGCAGCACTCTCGCTGTGTTACGCCAAGCCCAGTGGAAACTGGGTTAAAACAGTCAAAAATCTATTTCTTTTTAGCAGCGGCTCCCGGCGCGTTCTTTTTGGGGAACCACCTTGCCAGCTCTTTCTTTAACCTCGCGTGTTGAGGTTTGCCGGCGAGATTGGTCCATTCATTGGGATCGGTCTTATGATCGTAGAGTTCCTCAGTTCCATCTACGTACCGGATATAGCGCCACCGAGGAGTGCTCAGGGCGTGGTTTTTGCGACCAAAGGTGGTGAGCGCGGGCCGATCCCACTTTGCCTTGGGATCAGCCAGTAACCGCACCAGGCTTTGACCCTCCAGTGCCTTGTTTTCACCCAGACCACAAAGGTCGACAAGGGTGGGATAAATATCGATGAGTCCTACCGGCTGATCCACGCGAGTACCGGCTTTCGTGCCTTGAGCCAGTGCCTTGGATATTCCCTTGGGCACCACGAACATGACCGGTGTGCGCCCGGCTCGTTCCCAAAGGGTAAATTTTCGCCAATGTTCCTTCTCTCCGAGGTGCCAGCCGTGATCAGTCCAGAGCACAATGATGGTGTTGGATGCATGCGGGCTTTTTTCCAATGCGTTAAGCACGCGCCCAACCTGTTCATCGGCGAAGGCAATGGAAGCCAGGTAACCGTGCACGGCCTTTTTCCACTGGTTATGTTTGCGCACCTTGGCGTGGTCTCCCTGTGGCTTGGCCATTTTTAAACCGGCAGCAGGCACGTCCTTAAGGTCATCCTTGATGGTGGGTGGCAACTGGATTTCGCTTTCATTAAAGAGATCAAAATATTTCTGGGGCACATACCACGGCAGATGCGGCCGGTAGATGCCGCAGGCCAGAAAGAAGGGTTTGGCGTGCTCACGATTCAACTGGCCAATAATCCAGTCAGCCACCTTGTAGTCACCCATTGCCTTGGGCGGCTGGGCTACCGGCCCCCAATCAAAATGCGCCGTTTTTGGAATTCCATTAACCGGGCGCTTGGCCGGAAGCGGGTCGTTGGGCTTATTCTTTTTCTGGTCGGGAAAATAAGTCTGCCATGAGGCAGGATCAGGAAAACGCCCATGATAGATTTTTCCTGAACCGGCTGACCAATAACCGTGCTGGGTAAAATGTTGCGGTAAGGTCACTGCCTTGGGCATCGCCGGCCGCCACGGCTGCGAATTGTGATAGACGCCGCTGGTGGAAGGGAGAATACCGGTCATGAGCGAGGCACGGGAAGGATTGCAGGAGGGGGCTGTGCAGTAGGCGCGGGTAAAAAGCACCCCGCGCTTGGCCAACTGGTCCAGGTTTGGCGTGCGCGCCTGTGGATGACCCCCGAGGGCTCCGATCCAGTCGTTCAAATCATCAATGGCGATAAAGAGCACATTGGGTTTGGCTGCCTGCAACGAGGCGCTCCAACAGGTAATAAGAAAAATCAGAAATATACGTTTAAGCGTCATGTGATATTTGAATTATAAGAGACTGTGTTGCCATTGACCACCTCTACTTTGGAACCACGGCACGCGCAGCCCGGTCACCGACTTCAAAATAGCCAAGGCTGGCACACGCTTTTGCTCCTTCAGCTTCGGCGATCATCCACACTGCGCCCGGTCGGGTTTGTTGTGCATATTGTGCCCCGGAATCAATCAGTGCATAAGGTTTCCGACCGCCGTTGCGGTCCATCCAAAATAATTCCACCTTCCGCTTGCTCTGGTTGATGAACACCACATCAAAGGGATTACCATCAGGTTTTGATGGTGGCGCCTTTGCGTCCCCGACCAAAGGTTTCCATTTCAGTGGGGGCAACGTGTCCACTTTCGGCTTCACCAGCTTGGCGAATTTCTTCGGAGCCAAAGCACGCAACCGCTCCAAAGTGGGTAGATATTTTTTTTGCCCTGCCAAATTACGCCATTCGTATCGATCGGTCTTAACATCATAAAGCTCCTCACCACCCCCGGCATAATGGATGTAGCGCCAGTTCCCCTTACTCAAACCAAAACTACCTGGAGACTCCAAGTGAGTGATAGCCGCGTGGGGCCAGTCCTTGTTTGGATTAGCCAACAAAGGCAAAAGGCTTGGACCATCATGAACCTTGCTGGAGGGAAACCCCGCCAACTCCAAAAGTGTTGGAGCCAAACTGAGCAAACTAACCGCTTTTGAACAGGTGCCCGGTTTTGTGCCCTGAGGAAGCCCATGGGTTCCTTTTGGCACACGTACAATTAAAGGCACACGGGTGCAAACACGCCACGCGGTAAACTTCTGCCAATGTTGTTTCTCCCCAAGATGCCAGCCGTGATCAGACCACAACACAACAATGGTATCTCTAGCGTTGGGTCCTTTTTCAAGAGCATCCAAAACATGGCCCAGCATGGTGTCGGCAAAATAGATCGAGGCCAGATATCCCTGTACCGCCTGCTTCCATTGTTTCTGGGCGCGGATGTGAGCAAAGTAACGGTTCGGCCCCCTTCGCTTGCCTTGATCGGGTAAATCCTCAAGATCATCCTCCCTATAACCAAGTGGCAGCTGGATATTCTCAATAGGAAAAGCATCGAAGTATTTCTTGGGGACAAACCAGGGTTCGTGTGGGCGATAAATTCCGCAGGCGAGAAAGAAAGGTTTGTCATGTTTCTTTTGGAGCTGCGCACCAACCCATTTGGACACAAGATAGTCTCCCCCAAACTCCTCATCAGTGGCATCCAAAGGCCCCCAGTCAGTCTCTCCATACTGCCAGGGTCCTCCTCGCGGCAGACTCACCGGTCGTTTCTTTGGATATAATGTTCGCGGAAAAGGGTTCTCCGTTTTTTTGTCCGGGAAATATTCATCCCAGGAACGCGCATCAATAAAGTAATGTAGCATCTTGCCAGACCCGCCGGACCAATAGCCCGCCCGCGAGAAAGTTTTTGGCAACAGCTCGGCAGCAGGCAGCACCTGGCGCATCTTCTGGCCATTGCGGTAAAGGCCTGAGTGATGTGGAGAGATGCCCGTAAAGATTGCTGAACGTGAAGGATTACACGCCGGAGCCGGACAGTGTGCATTGGTAAAGAGCACTCCTGAAGCGGCCAACCGGTCCAGATTGGGCGTACGCGCCTGTGGATGACCACCCAGACAGCCAACCCAGTCATTCAAGTCATCAATCGCAATAAACAGTATGTTAGGCTTGGCCCCCGAAATTGAAGCAGACCAGCACGTAATCAGTGCTATGAGAAGTATGTGTTTCATTTTTTTCTCGAAGGCTTGTTGCGGTGGCTGTGCGCGTAGAATTTTTTGTGCAGTTCAAGCAAACGCGCGAGTTCCTTGACGGGTGTCTTGTGGTCTTCGGCGCGAATGTCGATGAATCGGTCATTGAACCTTGCGTAGCCGCCTTTCTCACGCACGACCAGGAGTGCGCTGGACTGCCGTCCGCGCTTGTCACCACCGGCGGCCTCAGCGGCGGCAAGGCCGGCCACTAGCCAGTCGGCCAGTTCGGTGTCCTGTTTTTTCCGCGCCTTCTCGAAGGCGGCAGCCATGTCGACCACGACAGCTTCCCCTGCCAAAATATTGCCTTGAGCAGCATAATGTTTACCCACCTTATGACCCGCCCACGCGTTGCAACCTTTACCCGTAAAGCTTGCAGCCCGCCCCTTGGCATCAACCATGCCCGCCTGCCGTTGGTCGCGCCCGGGATCGGCGGCAGTCAGGATTTTCAAGGCTTCCTCCGGCGATTTACCTGCAGCCATGAGCTCAAGACCCTTGGGTCCGTAGGTGGTATTGGCGTAGGATTGGGTCGCCACTGCGCCCACACCCGCCTTGGCCCAGGGCACTACCGAGCCCACCCCAAAAAATTTACTCTGCACGGCAATCCCCAAGTCACCGGTGGCCGGATCAAAGGCAACGATTGAATAAGTAGCCACCGGTTTATCAGCAGCTTGTATTTTCCCGATAAAAACACAGAAGGTGAAGGATAGTAAGAAGATGAAACGGCTCATGGGAGTCATTGTAAATGCATGGGCGCGGTTGAAAAGAAATTTACCTTTGGCCGCGCAACCGCCATCATTGACGCACGCATGAATACATCTCTCAAGGACAAGTGGGTTTTCATCACGGGCGCCTCAGCCGGATTCGGCGCAGAAGGAGCCCTGCACTTCGCCCGTGAGGGGGCGAATGTCGTCCTAGGCGCGCGGCGCGTGGAACGTCTGGAGGCAGTGGCCGCAGAGTGCGAAAAAGAAGGGGCCTCTTCAGTCCATTTTCACGAACTGGATGTAGCCTGTACCGATAGTGTGAATACGTTCGTTGAGTGGCTAAAGGGACCTACCCCCAAGCTTGATGTGCTGGTCAATAATGCCGGCGGCGCACACGGGATGGATACGGTGGCCGAGGGCAAGGACGAGGATTGGGAGGCCATGGTCGAGTCGAATTTTCTCGGCCTCATGCGCGTAACCCGCGCCTGCCTGCCGCTTATGGTTGAGAATCCCGGCAGCACCATCATCAATATCGGATCCATTGCCGGCCGTGTGGCCTACGAGTATGGTTCGGTTTACTGCGGTGTGAAGGCGGCGGAGAAATCGATCACCCAAACGCTGCGACTGGAGCTCAACGGCACGGGCGTGCGCGTGGGCACGCTGGACCCGGGCCTGGCGGAAACCGAATTCGCAATGGTTCGCTTCAAGGGCGATCAGGAAAAGGCCGATAAAGTTTACGAAGGCCTTGATCCATTGGTAGCCGAAGACATTGCCGAGGCGATGGTTTGGATGGCCACGCGCCCGCCGCATGTGTGTATCGACGAGATTCTCATCAAGTGCACTGCACAAGCGGCCATTCACAAGACACATCGCACCACTTCATAACCCGATATCCCCATGAATAAGCTCATACCCTCACTGATCCTTTTTGCCGTTCCGTTCCTGACTCAGGCCAAGGACTCGTTGTCGCCCGTGCGCGCGCGGATGCAGGCTTTCGTCAACGACAAGGTCATTTCCGGCAGCGTCACGGCCATCGCCACCAAGGATAAAATGCTCAGCCAGGAAACAGTGGGGTATGCCGACCTGAAAACCAAGGAAGCCATGCGGTCCGATCATCTGTTTTGGATTGCCAGCATGACCAAGCCCATGGCTGCAGTCTGCGTGCTTCAATTACAGGAGGAAGGCAAGCTGTCGATTGAAGATCCGGTGGAGAAACATCTGCCCGAATTCAAAAACCAATGGATGGTTGATAGCCGTGATGGAGGCAAACTGATTCTCAAACGCCCAGCACGGCCTATTACTATTTTTGATCTACTGACCCACACGGCTGGTGTTGCTAATACCAATTCACCACGGCACGAAAGTACATTGGGCGAACTAGTGATGAGTTATT
>JASLKQ010000044.1 GCA_030747505.1 Verrucomicrobiota bacterium
GGAATCTTTTTGCCGCGATACACGTAGCCACCGGTAATACTGAGGCCATGCCCGTGTTTGTTGAACTGCGACTTCGACGCCAGGGCAGGGGTATGGGGATACTCAATCACCGGCTCCAGAAACTCCTCGGGGTTCTTGTGCTTGCTGGGAGTGATTTTTGCGCGGCTTTTACTGCTTAGACTCTCGTGAAATCCCTCACGAGTGCGCCAACCGTAGTTGCCGCCCTTTACAATCAGGTTCACTTCCTCCCAGTAATCCTGCCCCACATCAGCCGCCAGAAAATCACCGGTCTCCCGGTCAAAACTCATGCGCCAGACATTACGCAAACCATAGGCCCAAATTTCACCCCGTGCACCCTTACGGTTGAGGAAAGGGTTATCCTTGGGGATGCCATAGGGCAAATCTCCCGAACGTGAATCCACATCAATCCGCATAATGGTTCCCCTCAAAGTGGAAAGGTCCTGACCATTATCATTGGGGTCTTCCCGGGATCCACCATCGCCATGGGTAATGTAGAGTTTGCCGTCAGGACCAAAAAGAATGCAGCCGCCATCATGGTTCCAAAACGGTCGTTCGATTGTCAAAAGCTTGCGTTCACTGGCAGGATCAATCCTGTTCTTATCATCCTTGCTTAAGCGAAATTCACTCACAATGCTGCGCAACGGGTTGTGGGCAGAATAGAATACGTAAAGTTTACCGTTCTTTGAATACTGCGGATGAAACGCCATGCCGAGCAGTCCTTCCTCATCCTTTACGTAGGGCTTGCGCGCTTCGATATCAAAAAAGAGCCTAGTCTTTTTGCCTTTGGAGTTTTTCGGCAGAATATGGATCTTGCCACGCTGCTCCAATACAAACATCCGGCCATCAGGCAACTGTTCCAGCCACAAGGGGCGTTGAAGTTTTGAGATTCGGGTAGGCATTTACCAGTTTCAGCTGTGGCAATTCTGCAGAAACTGTACCAACACTCGCCAACACGAAGAGTGCTGACACCAGTCGTTTGATAGAAACAAGGGGGTTCATCGCTGCGATTCAATGCTGCCACACCGCCCTTGTCAACCGCCCTAACCCCATAATATTCCAACCAGTTCACCTGTGCCTGCCACCAACATCGGCAATCCAATCGGCCACGGTCCAATTAATAGCAGTGCCATACCCCCTATCACCATTGCCGCAGGCACCAAGGGAACATACATCGAGTCATTCATCATCAACACAAAATACAAACAACCATTGGACATTTGCTGTCCCAGATATTTTCCATCCTTTTCATCGAAAAAAAGTACATTTGCCCGGAAGAAGTGCGGATGCTAGCTTGGCCCCATGAAAACGCTTGGTTGTTTGGTTCTCCTGCTCGGCATCTCGATTCACGCTGCTGAACCGCGCTATCAACTGCGTAGTCTTATTCAAAATGATGGCACCCTTCTGCATGTTCGCTTGGACACAGAAACCGGCAAGACCTGGCGTTTGGAACGCGTTTTGAAGAACCGATTGGCCATTACTCTCAGGGGCAAACCTGCGGCCCGTGAGCTGGAACGTACTCAAATCAATGTTGGTTCCCTAGATGGTTTCACCCTGCAGGAAGTGGTGCTGGTCCTGAATAGAGCAATTGAGAAAACCGGGAATAAAAGGCTGCCGAAAGTCACTTTTGCCATTCCTGCCAAGGAACCGGCGCTGAATCCGAAAAAAATAAGAAGCCAACTGGTCCCGCCTTCCCAACCTCAAGGTGGTGAAACCCAAGGGATCGACCCCACTACCGGACTGCCTCTTGGTTCCGGATTTCCCGGACGGATTATCCCACCTCCTGGAACAATTTCAGGACCTGATGGGCGCCCCATAGATCCAAGCACAGGACTCCCAATCCGCCCTCAATTTCCCCGTTCACCGATTGATCCGGTTACGGGCCTTCCCGTTGCCCCCTCCCCACAGTGGCAACCTCCACAAAGGAAAGATCGGGTAGAGCACTTTCGTATTCGTAACTGGCCGCAAAGAGCGAACCAATCAGCGCATACTCTATTGACACAAGTACTCAATGGCTCAGATTCCTCATTAAGATGCGTGATTGATGAGAAGACTGTTTACCTTACCCCGGAATCAAGCATCATTATGGTGAGCGGAGGAAACATTTCACAGCCTGAATACACCGAGAAGTGGGTCGAAATCAAAGCTGATAAACCAAAGTAAGGCTGGCGCCCTTGCGAACAAGTCCGCGTTGAATAGCCATTTACGGCAGTGTTTGATCGGCCGAAGGAAAAGAATCCCTTTGAACGACTGGAACATCCAATCCCGCGGCCATACCTGCCATGACTGCGAGCAAACCTTTGAGGATGGAGCATGTTTCCATACCTTACTCGGTTACGATAAAGGTGAATACCTCCGTAAAGACATCTGCCAACAGTGCTGGGAAAAGGAGGCTGAAGGAGCAACCGAGCGCAAGGACTTTATTTCACGTTGGCAGGGCACCTACGAATCTCCACCACCAGAGCCACCGGAAGCTATCCAGAAGGATAATGCGGAGGGACTACTCCGCAAGCTAATGGAAACCGAAGATGTCCGTTGGCGCGAGGCCAGCTACATTCTGGCCGTAATGCTCGAACGCAAGCGCGTGCTCAAGGTGAAGGAACAAATCAAAGACGAGGGCGCTCGGGTTTTTGTTTATGAACTGGCAAAAACCGGTGATATTTTCACAATTCCGGATCCGAATCTGAAGATGGAACAGCTGGAACAGGTGCAGATTGAAGTAGCCGCACTGCTTGAACACGGCCTGCCCGTGGAAGGGGAGCCGTGGCCACCACCACCTGTAGATCCAAAAAAAGAAACAGAAGAGTCTCTGGAAATGGAGGAAGAGGATTCACCCCAGACAGAGGCGGCCCAAGTGGAAACAAACCCCTGATCAATCATGGCCACAAGGGGTCCATTCCAGAAACGACTGGGGTATACATTCAAAAAGCCTGAGCTTCTGGAACTGGCCCTGACCCATCCATCGGTAAGCCATGAACTGGTCAAAAAAACTGAAAACAACCAGCGGTTGGAGTTTCTGGGCGACGCCGTGCTGCAACTCATCATTAGCGCCGAACTCTACAAGCGGTTCCCTACTCGAGATGAGGGTTCGCTCTCAAAAGCGCGAGCACGTCTGGTAAACCGAGATGCGTTGGCCGAATGCGCGAGGGAGGTTCAACTTGGAAAGGAACTTAGCCTCAGTCGAGGCGAAGACCGTAACGACGGACGCAACCGGCCCTCCGCATTAGCTGATGCTTTTGAAGCCGTTGTGGGTGCTATCTATCTTGATGGCGGATTCATCAAGGTAAAAAAATTCATCCTCACACAGTTCTCCAATCAGTTTGCCGAAGCAGACTCAGAGCGGCACAAAGGTAATCCGAAAGGGGAGTTACAGGAAATTCTACAGGGCAAAAGTTCTGTAGCTCCCGAGTATCGATTACTGGAAATGGAAGGACCCGATCATGACCGATCGTTTATTTGCGCGGTTCGTCATAGTGGACGGGAACTTGCGCGCGGCAGTGGCAAGAGCAAGAAGAACGCCGAAATGAATGCCGCAGCAGCAGCAATTGATTCGCTTCAAGGCAAGCCTTGAGTCCCTTTGAAATTGACCCAAACTCGTTGTTTTCGTAGGGTAACCGAGCTTTATTACTATGGCACACGCTGAAACACAGAACAATTATTTGATCCCCCATGTGGTGGAACAGACCAGTCGTGGCGAACGAGGGTATGACATTTACTCACGCCTGCTTGTGGACCGCATCATTTTCCTTGGCACCGCAATTGATGATTCGGTCGCAAACACGGTGATTGCTCAATTGCTTTTTCTGCAGATGAGTGACCCCAAGAAGGATGTTCATGTCTATATCAATTCACCCGGAGGCCACGTCACCGCGGGCCTAGCGATCTATGATACCATGCAGTTTCTCACCTGCGACGTGAATACATACTGCATTGGCCAAGCCGCCAGCATGGGGGCCGTACTTTTAAGCGGAGGCACGACAGGAAAACGTTTCGCTCTCCCTCATGCCAATGTGATGATCCACCAGGTGCTCGGCGGTGCTCAAGGGCAGGCAACCGATATGGAAATTCACGTAAAACACATGCTGGATCTGAAAAAAACCCTCACGGGCATCCTTTCCAAACATACAGGCAAACCCTACGATGAAGTTTTTGAGGCCTGCGAGCGCGATAACTTTCTTACCGCCGATGAAGCCAAGGATTTTGGTTTGGTTGATGAAGTCGTGTCTTCCCGAAAAGACGTCCCTACGCTTCCGGATAAAAGCTCAGTAAATGAAAAATAACCCATGGCACGCCCACGTAATCTCACCCTCTGCAGCTTTTGTGGTAAATCACATGCAGAAGTACGTAAGTTGGTGTCCGGCCCTGGGGTATACATTTGCGATGGTTGCGTAGAAACCTTCAAGCAGGTGCTCGACAAGGAACTGGCCGAAGAAGCCCCCAAGGTAGAAGCTCCGCAACTCTCAGTTAAGCAACCCGCGGTGATTAAAGCGGAACTGGACAAGCACTGCATTGGGCAAGATGCCGCCAAAAAGACCCTGGCCGTAGCAGTACACAACCATTACAAGCGCATATTACATGAAACCGACGCATCCAAAACCGAGGATGCTGAAGTGCCACATGTGGATGTTGAGATTGAGAAGACCAACATCATGCTCATCGGCTCTACAGGCACAGGCAAAACCTTACTCGCCCGCACATTGGCAGGCGTGCTGGATGTTCCTTTCGCCATCGCAGATGCCACCACCCTAACCGAAGCAGGCTACGTCGGTGAAGATGTCGAAAACATTATCCTCCGTTTACTGCAATCAGCTGACTATGATGTAAAGCGTGCAGAAATGGGGATAATTTACATCGATGAAATCGACAAGATTACCCGACGCACTGAGAATGTTTCCATCACTCGTGATGTCTCCGGTGAAGGCGTCCAACAGGCACTACTAAAAATTCTGGAAGGCACCACCTGCAACGTCCCCCCTCAAGGGGGCCGTAAACATCCGCAGCAGGAATACATCCGCGTGGACACTCGGAATATTCTGTTTATTTGTGGCGGTGCATTTGTGGATCTGGACAAGGTTATTCAACGTCGATTGGGTAATCACATCCTCGGTTTCGGTGCACAGGAGGACCAAATCAACGCCATGCACAAAGGACGGGAGGCCTTGAAACACGTGGAACCTGAGGATTTGCTCAGCTACGGCTTTATCCCGGAATTTATTGGTCGACTCCCAATGATCACTGCCTTGGAAGAGCTCACTGAAAAACAACTGGTGGCTATTCTCACTGAAACCAGGAACGCACTTACCAAACAATATCAAAAACTGCTTTGGCTTGAAGGCGTAGAACTAGAGTTTACACGCGACGCCCTTCAGGAGCTGGCAGCACAGGCCATCAAGAAAGGGACCGGGGCCCGGGCTTTGCGCGGCCAACTCGAACGATTGATGCTCGATTTGATGTATGAAATCCCAGGAACCAACGAAATTGAGTCAGTAAAAATCACGAGAAAAACCGTTCAAGGCAAAAGCAAACCCGTCACACGCCGAAAACCAAAGCGAGCGGCAGCTTAGCTCGCGTAATCATCGGGTGGCACCCAGTGCTTGCTGCCAAAGTAGTATCCCCCTTAGTTTCCATTATCATGCCCAACACCAACCCCATTGCCGACCATGTAGCGGCTATTCCACCTTCAGGCATCCGCGAGTTCTTTGAACTCGTGCAGGGGCGGACTGATATAATCTCGCTGGGGGTGGGTGAACCCGACTTCACAACCCCCTGGCACATACGCGAATCAGCCATCTACGCTCTCGAACGCGGCAAAACAAGCTATACCTCTAATCTGGGACTCCTCAATCTACGCGAGAGCATCAGTCACTATATCGCCCATTTTTTTGGCCCCACATATCGTCCAGATAATGAAATCCTGATAACTATGGGGGTGAGTGAAGCTCTGGACCTTGCCTTGCGCGCCATAATCAATCCGGGAGACGAGATTATATACCATGAGCCTTGTTATGTGAGTTATTCGCCTTCCATTGCACTAACCCACGGGATACCTGTAGCTGTGGAATGCAATTCCCAGATGAAATTTAGCGTAACAGCCGCAGACATCGAGGCCGCCATCACAGAAAAAAGCAAGGCGCTCATCCTAAATTTTCCAACCAACCCCACCGGCGGCACGATGACACGCGAAGAACTGCAGGCCATTGCCAATCTCGCAGTGAAACACAACCTCATCGTGATAACCGACGAAATTTATGCTGAGCTCACCTTCGAAGGAGAGCATGTGAGCATCGCGAGCCTGCCCGGTATGCAGGAACGCACAATATTATTGCACGGCTTCTCAAAGGCCTACGCTATGACTGGTTTTCGTATCGGTTTTGGCTGCGGCCCAGAATCCTTGATTGCGGCTATGACACGCATTCATCAATACTCGATGTTGTGTGCCAGCATCGTCAGCCAGGAAGCCGCTCTTGAAGCATTGCGTAACGGCGAAGAACCCATGATGGAAATGCGCGAGGAATACCGACAACGCCGTAATCTTATGGTAAATGCTCTTAACGAAATGGGTCTGACGTGCCATTTACCGCGTGGATCATTCTATGCCTTTCCGAGTGTGCAATCGACCGGCCTTGATTCCAAAACCTTTGCCACACGACTCCTGGAGGCCGAAAATGTAGCGGCAGTCCCCGGAACTGCATTCGGAGATTGCGGAGAAGGCTTCCTGCGCTGCTGCTTCGCAGCAGGATTCGATCAAATTGAAGAGGCCATCGAACGCATGGCGCGGTTTGTCGATAATACAAAAAAGGGCTGAGGTGACTCAGCCCTTTCAAATATTAGCGTAAACCCGATTCGTGATTAACGAAGCAGTTGCTTCTCAAGATAATGCACAGTCTGGCGGACGTTCGCATCAATTTCCATTCTATCCTTCACCAGACGACAAGCATGAAGGACCGTACCGTGATCACGTCCACCAAAGGCCTCACCGATTGCACTTAAAGAATGCTCGGTAAGTTGCCGGGATAGGAACATGGCAATCTGTCTGGGAAAGGCAATATTCTCAGGACGCCGCTTGCTGGTCATATCAGCCATGCGTAAATCAAACTTTTCGGCCACCTTCTTCTGAATCACCTCAATGGTTATAGTATGCCGGCCTTCCTCCTGTAATATTTCCCTCAACAGGTTTTCAACCACGTCATTGGTGAGCTGCTTCCCTGTAAGGTGTGCATAGGAAGCCACACGGATGAGAGCTCCTTCAAGGCGACGAATATTTGTACGTATCCGATTAGCGAGGAAGGTTAGCACGTCCTCGGGAATCTCCACACCCATGGTCTTCACCTTGTTACGCAGAATTGCCAGACGAGTTTCTACGTCAGGCGGCTGCAAATCAGTGACCAACCCCCATTCAAAACGACTTACGAGACGATGCTCCAGATTCTGAATTTCACTGGCTGGGCGGTCGCAGGTAAGTACAATCTGTTTGTGAGCTTCATGCAGCGCATTAAAGGTGTGGAAGAACTCCTCCTGGATGCGCTCTTTTCCAGCCAAAAACTGTATGTCATCAATTAGCAACACATCAGCCTGACGATACTTCTTGCGGAATTTCACCAGTTGGTTCTCTTGGATGGCCGCAATATATTCATTGGTGAATTTTTCTGAAGATACATAGGAAACCTTGGCTCCCTTTTTAGTGTTCACAACATGTTGGCCCACAGCATGCAGCAAGTGCGTCTTGCCAAGACCCGTACCTCCATAGAGGAAGAGCGGATTATAGGCCTTGCCGGGCTGCTGTGCCACAGCCATTGCGGCAGCATGGGCAAAACTATTGTTGTTCCCCACCACAAAGGTATCAAACGTGTTTCGTGGATTGAAAACCAAGTCCCCATCACCGACTTTCTTCGCAGCGCCAGACTTCTTCCCTCGGGCCGGCTTAGCTGGAGCCGGAGCAGCACCATCAGCGACAGTAAACTTAATGTTTAACTTGCGACCACTAGCCGTTGCCAAAGCGTCCTGCAATAATTCCAAATAATTATCCTTCAGCCAGACCTCTGAAAATTCATTAGGCACCTCAAGGGTGATGGAAGACTGGTTCAGAGAAACCGGTTGCACCGAAGAGAACCACAGGTTGTAGGTCTCGGTATTGAGGAGTGTGCGGATTTGATCCGTGGTTTGTGTCCAAATTTTATCTACTGTTGCCTGCATCGTTTCTCTTCAAAGCATCAAAGTTATTATAGTCAGTGCTGGATTTTTCACCAGCCGGTGTCGGTTTCGCTAGTCCGAGATTTCCTTGTTAGAAAAAAACGCCCTAACGCACCAACATATCCACAGGTCCCAGCAACATCATTTCCACAAGACAAAAAAGTAAGCGGCAAACCGTAAGGCTCAAGACTGCTGGGACGCGGTGCAATGTGTAAGCAAATGCGGATTTTCATTCCACGTGAACCTATTAACTGTTGTTCACGATTTGTTCACACGCCATATTCGCTCTTGACAGATAAGCGCCATCGGCAAGTCCATGCCAAAATTTATTTATTTTAATTTTCATTTATAAAGATACTCAGTGATTCGTAAAAGGAACACACAAGAAATACGTGATCAATAAAAGGCCTTGTCCTGAAGTAAACGTCCAACAATCCCTCTTCGTCTCAGTCTTCATATGACTGTGTTCTGAGTGTTGGGAATTGGCATCAATATGTTTCATTCACGTAACAGGTTGCGGACACATGTTAGCAATCTTCCAAAGCGTGTCCACCGTGAATCGGTCTTTTTAAAAAATAAATATTCATCTTTTTGTTAGATTTAATTTTGACAAGAAACCGATTGTACTCTCGACACCGGCCCGTTCCCTTAGCTAAATCAACCCACTGATGGGTTGGATTTACCGCAACTGCCTTCGCTCGCTGCTTTTCCTACAGGAATCGGAGTCGGCCCATAACCTCGCTATGATGGGTCTTTCTTGCGCATCCCGGATGCCCTTTCTGCCGACTCTTACTGATGCAATATATGGTGCGCCGGATTTACCTGTCCAATTTGGCGGCCTGAAATTCCCCAACCCTATCGGTCTTGCTGCGGGAATGGATAAACATGCCTCAGCTGTACCCATGTGGGAACGCCTCGGGTTTGGCTTTGTAGAACTGGGTGCTGTCACACGATACGGCCAACCCGGCAATGAATCACCGCGCATGTTTCGGGCCATCAAAGATCAAGCACTTGTCAACCGTATGGGATTTAATAACCCAGGCGCAAAGTCAATTGCCAAGATGCTTCAATATTGGCGCGATCGCGATCTTTGGCCAACACAGCCCGTTGGTATCAATCTTGGGAAATCAAAAGTCACCCCCAACGAGGAAGCCGCTGAAGACTATGCCTTTTCCTTTAAAGCACTGCAAAACCTAGCGGATTTCTTTGTCGTTAATGTCAGCTCCCCCAATACACCCAACCTCAGAGAATTACAGGATAAGGATGCATTAAACAAAATCCTTAAAACTCTTCGGGAGGTTAACCCCAACAAGGCACTGCTTATCAAGATAGCACCAGATCTCACCAATGAAGCTATTGACGATGTGCTGGAACTGGCCATCAACCATTCCCTGGCCGGCATCGTTGCCACCAACACCACCATTACACGACCCGAATCTGACAATATGCAATGTCGCAACACGTACAGAGAAGATGGCGGATTGAGTGGAGCTCCCTTGAGAAAACGAAGTACCCAGATTATTGCTCACATCCATAATCATACCAAAGGCAAACTCCCCATTATCGGGGTGGGTGGAATTTTTACTGCGGATGATGCGTGGGAAAAAATTGCAGCCGGAGCCTGCCTTTTGCAGGTCTACACCGGCTTGGTTTACGAGGGCCCTTCGATTGCCGGAGATATAGTGCGCGGGCTAAAGGCTCGTATGGAACATGACGGAGTCAGGCGACTCTCCGATTTGATAGGGGCAACGGCAAATCAAGCCTGTCTCTGAGCCTCCACCAGCGCAATGATTCGAGCACTGGTTTCTTCAGGCGACTCACCAGAATTATTAATCACCGTAGCGCCTTCCACCACAACCAAAGGTGCTGCTTTGCGGGTGCTATCACGTTGATCCCGGGCGGCGAGATCCTCTTCTATTCCATCAGCATCACGCCTTGCCTGCCGTTCGCCCGCGGAAGCATCCAGATAAAATTTATGCGGAGTCTCTGGAAAAATATTTGAGGTGATATCCCGGCCCTCCATTACCAGATCACCAAAATCCACACAGGACCTCTGGTGCTCCTTCATCCACTCACGCACGTAAGGGGCTTGAGCCACGTAACTCACTGCCTTACTCACCTCACTCGAACGAATTTCCTTTTCCGGAAAATATCCGTCCACCTCAAGCCATACATTGTTTTCGCGCCTCACCAGTTTTGACGGCCAATCCCGGCACAAAGCCTCAACCGCCGCCATATCGGTCACGTCTATTCCCATACTTAAAGCATACCACGCCAAGGTGCGGTACATGGCGCCGGTATCAACATAGATACAGCCCAGCTTGGCGGAAATAATACGGGCATTGGTGCTCTTACCACTGGCACTTGGGCCGTCAATGGCTATCACAATCGGTTTAGACTCACTCATGCCGCAAATAACTCCTCATTGGATAAAGATCGGCCATCTACACCTTGAATCCCCACACCCAACCCCCTTGGAGGATCTGCCGCAAATTTCTGGAAAAAATTAGGAAACGTTTTTTTCACGCAGGCCGGATTACGCAATCGAATCCCCGGCACCTTGATTCCAAGTAACGCAAAACACATGGCCATGCGATGATCATTGTAGGTTTCAATCTCTGCTCCATGCATCCCCGGTGAAGGCTCCACGTGCAGTGTATCACCTTCCTCGCGAATAACCGCTCCACATTTGGTTAATTCCGTACGCAGCGCCTGAACCCGCTCGCATTCCTGAACCCGCAACCGACCAAGGTCAGTAAAACTGATGGGCCGATCAGCCAACGGGGCAAGAACGATGGCTGTCATGATACTGTCACCCAAATCCGTCTGCCGCGACACCTCTCGCGGTGTAGAAATAAAACGGGTAAACTGTGCATCGATCTGCCAGCCCGTGGTGGGCCAGTCAGCCACCTCCACATCTAAACCTAAACTGTTCGCACCCCAAAAATAACTACCACTCGAAGTATCCGGTTCAATGGAAAAAGGGCCCCCAGACATTGGAAACTCCTTTATGAGTTCTTGCGTCATCCGAACATAGGGGGTCTCGTCCAGATTGGCCCCAACAAAATCCACCGACCAACCCCCTGCCTCACTACAAAGCAGCAATGCACTGGCAAACTGTGAGCTTTCCAATAAGCTAACCTGACACGAAGCCTCACGCGGACCTGCTCCATGAATGACTGCAGGTAACGCGCCAGCTGCATCCACCTGATATCCCAGCATACGCAAGGCTTGGAACAGCTCAGACTGCGGTCGCTCGTGCATGCGATCTATCCCATGCAATCTAACTGATCCTTCCCCCAAACAGGAGAAAGCTGCCAGAAACCTGGCGGCGGTGCCGGCATTACCCACATAAATTTGCGTAGGCATTGTCGGTATCCGACCGCCTTCCCCCTTCACAACAATGGTGCGATTGCACTGCTCAACCGGATCATCAACTACGCTCACCGAAAACCCCATCGCCTGCAGTGCCTCACACATAATTTGTGTGTCTTCACTCCAAAGCGCACCGGTGAGAGTCGTTTCACCATTAGCCAGAGCAGCCAGGATGAGAGCACGATTGGTAATACTCTTGGATCCAGGAACGGTAACATGAGAGGTGACTGGAGTAGTCTGCGGTAAAATTTCAATAAGATCAGGCAGCGGCATTATTTTTTCTCCCCACCCTCCAGCCACTGATCGCGCAGGATTTTGCCTTCCTCAAAAAACCCCTCCAATGCAGTTCCATCCTTCGTAGCCAATGCATTCTTTAATTCACTCAGTTCAAGCTGTAAATCATTGATGGCCTTTTGGATCGCTTCAGAATTTGTAAGAGCAATATCGCGCCACATCGTTGGTGAACCTGATGCCAATCGCGTGGTATCGGTGAAACCAGTGCCAATAAAATCCGATTCTCCCTCAGCTGGCTTGCCGAGGATAGCGTGAACCAATGCACTGGCCACCACATGGGGCAAATGACTCGTGCGGGCGACAATGTCGTCGTGAGCCTCGGTCGTCAGATTAACCACCTTGGCCCCGAGCACGCCCCAAAATTCATTTACTTTAACTACAGCCTCAGCATCACTTTGTTCAGTGGGGGTCACCGCACAAGTTGCCCCTTCAAACAAATCCGCATCCGCATGAGCTACTCCAGTTTTTTCCGAACCACACAACGGATGACTCCCAACAAAACGCGGCAATATCGGTTCTATACCCTGAACTACACTAGCCTTCACACTGCCCACATCGGTAACTACTGCTTCAGGTGAAAGATGGGGTTTGATACGGGCGGCCATATCTTTCATCCTGCCAACAGGGGTGCACAGGATCACCAGAGAGGCCCCTTCCACTGCTTCAGCAAAATCCTGTGTAGCCTCGTCCACCGCCCCACTAGCAAGGCATTCTTCAATACTTTCAACGCGACGCACCAAGCCGGTGACGCGTCCAGCTACACCCCGTTTTTTGGCAGCCAGGCCTACTGAGCCACCCAACAGGCCCACGCCAATTAGAGTAATCTTCGGGGATTCCACGGGGAGGGATAATGCGGCTACCTTTGCCATTCTCAAAGCGGAAAATTATCGTAACGACTCTGAAACAAGATCCAAGATGATATCCGGCAGCTGGGGGGTACTGCCGATGGAGTCGGTATACCAGAGGAGTTTCCCCTTTCGTTCGGTTGGGTTGCGCCAACTTGGTTGACTGGCTTCCAATCGCTCTTGCACGCGGGCTGCTGGTTCTCCCAACAGAACCGGAATATCTTCAACGGTGTGTTGGCCGTCGGAAATGAAGAATGGCACGATGACAATGTACCTAGATTGAGTATTCTTATAACAATCAGTGATCAGCGGCATTTCCTCCATAAAGGCAGGCAGTACCTCAGCGTATTCATCCCGAGCACGAATTAATTCTACCTGAGCTTCAATGGCTTTCCGCGAATTGGTATTCTGTTGAGTTCCATGCCCGGCAATAATCAGTGTAGTTTCATCAGGCCGAGGCTCATGAGGAAACGGGTGGTGCCTTACAATATCAACAGCCTTATCGATAATGATGTCGGTCATCATCAAATGGGTGCCCACTGGCTTGCAATATATAAGCTCTTTGCCTCCAACTGTTCCTTTTCTTGAAAAATTAACCTCATCCTTGGAGCGCAACCCCAATTGAAAGGGAATAATCTCTTCAGTGAACCATCCTTCACTGATGGTCAAGGGCACCACAAAAACCCTTTTTGAATTCACCAGATCCGTTGCTTCTTCAATCTTGGGTTCCTCCAACTTAAATGCACAAGCCACCTCGCTGAAAATGGATTGAGCACGAATGAACTCTACAATGGTGCGCGTCAGCTCACTTGACTTGGTATTCTCCGAACTTCCATGAGCAACCAAAATCAGAGCATCCTGCGAGAAATCACCTGCCATTGTGGAAATAGTTTTGCACGGATGAGCCAGCAAGAAAAGAGCCGACAACAGAACAACCCCTGAACCTACCTACTTAAATTATCCAGCTGGATCAGTTTTCTGGCTTCGGAAATCTTCGGCCTTTGGAAGCTTACACCCAGAGGCAAACTCAACACATTCATCGCACGTGTAGAGGCGAATACAGTTGGGATCATTTTTTAGCCGGTTCGCCTTAAAAGCCTGCCACGTAGCATAGGCGGCCATGCCCCCAAGGACCACAACACGCACCCCTGCCTGAAAAAACCCACGGCGATCCACGTTGAAGTTATCCTCTTGTTTCATGTTTCAAGAATACTGTTTTTTTGGTGTAAATGTCCGCACAGACTTGCGGTAAGGATCCAAGGCAAGAATGTGATCCTGCTGATTAATGGCAATATCAAAACCCACCCCCACCGTCCCTCCTTCATTTTCTTTACGAACCATTTCTTTATCAACAACCAAAGTATCGGGCCCCGCCACCGCACCAAGGAATTCTCCGTCACCCGTAAAGTGATTAATACGAGCCAACCCCTTTTCACTGGTGATAAAATCCCCGTCCGGTGTCATGGCAAAATAAACGGGGTTACAACATCCACAAAAACGGCCCACCTTCATACCGGGTTGCCCCCAAGCAGACTGAAACTCCCCTTCAAGCGTGTAGGTTTCCACCTGTAACCGTCCGGTGTCAGCTACGCGCAGACGTCCATCGGGCCCTACGGCCAAGTCAAAATAGGGACTGGGCACCGCAAACCCCGGATTACCTTTCTCCTCATCCTTCTTTCCAAACCGAAACTTTTCCTTGCCGGTCTTGCGTTCACATACAACCACCTCACGACTGCCTGCATCAGCCAAAAAAATTGAGTCTTCATGCGTTGCTATAGCGGTAAGAAACGCTTTCCCTGGAAGCTGGGGCCCCTGCATTTTTCGTTCCCCATTGAAGTCATAAATTTCAATCCGATTGGCCACCCCAACGATCAGCTCATCTTCTCCAGTCACGTGCAGGCAATGGGTGGGTTTATCGAGAAGGATTTCTACTGATGGATCCGGTTGTCCATCCGTGCTATAGAACCGAACCTTGCGCTCACCAGCCACCAGTATCCGGCCATCGGGTGCGACATCCAATCGTTTCACCTTCGAGAGTCCCGTTTCAAATTCACCGGCCGGCTCATAAGTGAGTATCGATGGATCCGTTTTCTCAAACTCGCTAACATCATATTCAAACCGATTGCCTCCAGTCACCGGCGTTGTCTTCCTTACCGCATCAGGCCCTTGGAATTTACGGGCCACCCAACCAAGAGCACCCCCAAAGGCCACCAAGCCTACACTGATAAACCCTCGCCGCTCTACTTTATTGCCTTCTTCTTTCATTCGGTTAATCCCCAAAGTTTTGAGAGTCTTTTACCCGCCTGTATTCATTTGAATATACACTAAACATATATTGTCTTAATTTAAACATATATTGTTTACATATACTCCTGCAAAGGCTTAATTTTAACTTCTATTTATGCAAGTTAAATAGTCGCTATAAATGAAAAATTTAACTGGAATTAAGGCATATTTTCGAGACAAATAACATCAAATAGCGTAAATTAACCCACCGGTTTTATGGGGGTATGATGCCTCCATATAAAGATCGAGTACGTAACCATGAAATCAAACGAATTCAAGATGAGCGAGAAACACCTCGTTGCCGTCTTGACTGGACTCATGGCATGTATCGCTTTGGGGTTCCTCTTCCTTTTGTTTAGGTCTCCTACTGCAGTTATGGCCGAGCCTCGCGTGACTGATTTCGCCGCTGAGCAAGCCGCCGGCACCATAGCCTCAGGTGGCGGTGCTCAAGCCGCCCCTACAAAGGCTGAGCTGGTTGATATTGAAGGCGAGTTCACTCAGTTCGATGGCAAACCCGGTGAAAGCCAAGTCGATTGGCCTCATTTCCGAGGTGCTGATCACAGCAATATTGTTAGTGGAGGCACTCCTTTGGCTGACAGCTGGGAAGAAGGGGGGCCGCCTGTTCTTTGGGGGCCCATTGATCTGGGCGAAGGGCATGGGGGTGCGGTTGCCTGGAAGGGTCGGGTTTATGTGATGGACTATGACAAGGAAAAGAAGGGCGACGCCTTGCGTTGCTTTTCCATCAAGGACGGAAAAGAAATATGGCGGCGCTGGTACAAAGCCCCCACTAAGAATAACCACGGTGTTTCTCGGACCACCCCAGCAATCACTGAAAATTATACCATTACCATCGGACCGCGTTGCCACGTCATGTGCGTAGATACTGAAACAGGTAGTTTCCAGTGGGGATTGGACATGGTTGCAGAGTATGGCACTGAAGTGCCCCTTTGGTACACCGGCCAGTGTCCCCTCATTGACGGAGATACATTAGTACTGGCCCCGGCCGGTACAAAATCCCTGTTTGTAGGTCTAGAAATCTCCACAGGAAGCGTGTTGTGGGAAACCCCCACGCCGGGCAAATGGAAAATGACTCATTCCTCAGTAATCCCAATGACTTTGTTGGGCAAAAAAATGTATATTTACTGTGCTGATGGCGGTGTGGCGGGAGTTTCCGCTGAGGAAGGAGATCGTGGCAAACTCCTGTGGAAGAGTATTGCCTGGAGCAACAAGGTCACCTCACCTTCTCCCTTAAAAGTTAATGATCACCAAATATTTTTGACCGCTGGAAACGGATCCGGCAGCCTAATGCTGGAACTAAAGCAGGAAGGTGATGAAATTAAAACTGAGACTGTGTTCGTACATGATAAGAAGAACGGTTTCAGTTGCGAACAGCAGACACCGATACTCCATCAAGGGCACATCTTTGGAGTACTACCCAAGAGTGCCGGGGAAAGGCGCGAACAATTTGCCTGTCTTAATCTCAAGGGAGAGTTTGTGTGGACCAGCGGCAACACTGAACGTTATGGACTGGGCCCCTTCCTGATGGCTGATGGAAAGATTTTCATCCTGAATGATCGCAATTGTGAACTCACCATGATTAAAGCCTCGCTATCGGGGTTTGAACAACTGGCAAAAGCCAAGGTGCTCAGTGGACACGATGCCTGGGCGCCCATGGCCCTGGTCGATGGCAAACTGCTTTTGCGTGATTCCAAGCAAATGATCTGTCTGGATGTCAGTAAGAAATAAAAATTACTAACGGAGTTATTATGGGAGATTTAAATGGACCAGATAAAGTAAGCCGAATTGAGTTCCTTCGGCAGGGCCTTAGCAGGCTGGCATCCGTTGCGCTGGGATTAGTCGGGGGTCTAGCGGCCTTTGGTTCACGCCGTGAAAACACCGTTTGGCAAATTGATCCGGCCAAATGTGTTAAATGCGAACACTGTTCCACTGATTGTGTGGTGGCCCCATCGGCGGTGAAATGCGTGCAATCTTATCCTATTTGTGGCTATTGCCGTTATTGTTTTGGTTATTTCCACCCTCATTATGATGAACTCACCTCCGCGGCAGAGAACCAGCTTTGCCCCACAGATGCCATCGAGCGCGTATTCGTAGAAGATCCCTATTGGGAATATAATATTGAGATGGATAAATGCATTGGGTGCGCCAAGTGCGTCAAGGCCTGTGAAGATTTTGGGAACGCCTCATTCTACCTACAGGTAAATCACGAGATTTGTGTAAACTGCAATAATTGTTCCATCGCCATGCAGTGCCCTTCAGACGCATGGGATCGTGTTCCCTACGATGAACCTTATCGGCTCAAGCACGAACCTCGGCAGGTGGCTGAACTGTCCTTTGAGTCACCCGGAAAGAAATAATAAATTCCGGAGCATTCATCCTGAATTAACAGAATGGTTATTTCCTATAAATTTTTAGATCAAAGGTTCATAAAGCTTTTATTTGGGCTGCTGATTCTGGGTTTAATGCCCGTAGTTCAAGCCGAGGATGTCATGCGCTTTCCGGCTCCCGAATTTGATAGTAATTATACCTTCCCTGAAACATGGGATCTGATGGATGGGCGTGGGAATACAATAATCCAAGACACAACCCCCAGAGACGGGCAAGCACCCTTACCCACTTCCCAGACGCAACAGTGGATCGATGTAGGCGTACTCACTCTGGCCTTGAGCCTAGGTGCCTGGTTGGCGGTAAAACGCCGCTCGCGGCGTGGGTTATTCTGGTTGATGATCTTTAGCCTGGGCTACTTCGGTTTCTACAAGGAAGGCTGTGTATGTCCCATCGGATCCATCCAGAATGTAGCGTTATCCATTTTTAACTCCAGCTATGCAGCACCCATTACCGTGGTTATTTTCTTTGTCTTACCGCTGGCTTTCGCTCTCTTTTTTGGGCGGGTCTTCTGCGCCTCCGTCTGTGCTCTGGGGGCCATTCAGGATCTGGTTATCTGGAAACCCATCCAACTCCCCCGCAAGCTAACGATCGCCTTAAGCATGATTCCCTATGTCTATATTGGCGGGGCAATTCTACTCGCCGCCACCAATACAGGATTCATCATCTGCCGATACGATCCCTTCATAGGTTTCTTCAGGCTGAATGGTAACGCCCCCTACCTTTACCTTGGCGCCGGGTTTCTTTTGGCGGGCATGTTCATTGCCCGGCCCTATTGCCGATTCTTCTGCCCTTATGGAGTACTGCTCGGACTGATGTCACGTTTTGCTCGGTGGCACTTGGCTATCACACCCACGGAGTGCGTCGACTGTCGCCTCTGCGAAGCCTCCTGTCCCTTCGACTACATTAATAAGCCCAATACAGGGTTGGAACGAGAAGAACGCGCCACGGGAGTACGTCGGTTGGCCTCATTATTCCTCCTGCTGCCCTTACTCGTCGTGTTAGGAGGATGGGTGGGACATGAAATGGCCCCTGTCATGGCCCGCTATAACAACACTGTTTTTCTTGCTGAACAAATAACTGCTGAAAAAGCAGACCCAACCATGAAGGCTTCCCTGGAAACCACAACATTCAGGTCCATGGGTATAGCTGAAGAACAGTTGATGGCTGAAGCGACAAAAATCCGTTCTCAAATGAACATGGGCGGCTGGCTATTGGGAGGCTTTCTAGGCCTGGTCTTTTCATTAAAGCTGATTAACACATCCCTCATCAGGGACCAAAAAGACTACGAGGTCGATAAACCACATTGCTTCAGCTGCGGCCGATGTTGTTCCTATTGTCCAAGTGATGAAATGCACATGCCCAACTTTAAACCGGGCAGTAAGGCCCTTGAAGAGGCACTCGCATTAGGCAAGCCCAGCGAACCAGAGCCTGAGACGGTGTCTGCAATGCAGAAAGGCAAAGCCTAATGAGAGTTGTTGAGCAGGAGAAAAATACAACTTCACTCGCCTACCGCGGCCTTCAGGCCCTGGCCGTTATCGGCGGCGTTTTTTCCTTTGTTATCTGTATATTACTCATAGCAAATAATTTGAGTCTTAAGTCCTCCGACCCGATCCATCTCAAGTCCTTGGAAGGACGACTAGAGGAGATGAAGGGAGACCCTCAAAATGAAGCAATTAAACTCCAAATTCGTGAGCTGGACTACATCTCCCGGCGCGCCTTCTTTACCAGCCAGCATTTCAACCAGATGGGCATTTATTTTCTGGTGGGTGGTTTGGTTATAACCATAGCCTCCTACAAGACTTTGGACGCATATCGTCAAGCCGTCCCCTATCCCGACTCCAGTGATCCCAAGGATGACTTGATTGACGACGCCCATTGGGCGCGCAAATCACTGACTGGAGGAGCCCTTGTCCTGGCAGGTTTCGCACTGATTCTTGCTTTGCCCGACAACAGCCCTCTGGACGAACCTCATGAGCCTGCAAAGAAGGGTTCAGCCCAACAAACTGCTCAGGGGTCTTCAGAAAACAAAAGTAACCCGAGTAAAGCGACACCTTTGGCAACTCCTGAGGAGTTGGCCAAGAACTGGCCGAGTTTCCGTGGGCCAGCCAGTGGTGTTTCCTCATCAAGCGAAGTACCTATAACGTGGGATGGAGAATCAGGAGAAGGAATCGCGTGGAAGATCCCCGTTCCCCTGCCGGGCTTTAGCTCTCCTATCCTCTGGGAAGACCGTGTTTTCCTGACCGGCGGCGACACGCAAAGCCGCGAGGTCTACTGTTTTAGTACGCAGGATGGTAAAATGCTGTGGAGACACAAAGTTGCAGGCATACCCGGTTCACCCGCAGTAGCTCCCAAAGTTAGTAGTGACACCGGCTATGCCGCCTCCACCATGACTACTGATGGGGTTAGGGTTTTTGCCATCTTCTCCACCGGCGACCTTGTGGCCCTCGATATGGAAGGCAATCGCATCTGGGGTAAGAATCTGGGAGTCCCGGAAAACCCTTATGGTCACTCCTCATCACTCATCTGCCATGAGGATGTCCTGTTAATCCAATACGATCAGGATTTGGAGGAAGAGTCTCCGAAGGAGAGCTTTGTTGCCGGGATCGACGTCACTACCGGAGATGAAAAATGGAAAGTAAAACGCGATTTTGGCCCCTCCTGGGCTTCCCCGCTTTTGGTTAACACAGGAGAAAGGGATGAAGTCATCCTTGCTGCGGAAAAAGTTGTATCCTACGACCCGAAAACCGGTAAGGTCCTGTGGGAATTCGAATGGATTGAAGGAGGCGAGATAGCCCCCACTCCGGTCTATAGTGATGGTCTACTCTATTTATGCTGTGGTTTTGCAAGGATCACTGCACTGGATATCAAAACCCAAGAGATCGTCTGGGAAAATGAAGAACAGGTTCCGGGTGTCTGCACCCCCCTTGTTACCGGCGGGCTTTTCTTCGCTGGATTGGACGAAGGAGGCATTGTTTGTTTTGATGCCAAGACCGGAAAGGATGCCGATGGTGAGTTGATTGAACTATGGTTCGAGGAAACGGATGATGGATTTTATGCCTCCCCGATACTTGTGGGGGACAAAGTTTATCTAATGGATCGAGCCGGGAAAATGCACATCTTCACGCCTGAAAAGAAATTTAAGTCACTAGGCCAACCCATCCTCAGTGAAAGCACAGTTTGCACTCCGGTAATCATCGGAAAAACCATCTATTATCGGGGTACAGAAAATCTCTATAAAATTAGCTTATGATCCCGGACAACACACTAGTTGCAGAAGCCTCCGCCAAATCGGTGAGTGATGCTGTGGATCTGGCCGAGGTGGATGCCATGGTGTCACGAATTGGACGGAGGTCCGAGGACTTAATACCGCTCCTGCAGGCCATCCAGAACAAGTACAACTGGCTTCCCCCCGCTACACTTGAGCACCTGGCCAAGGCAACCGATATCACACCTGATGCGATTACCGGAGTCTCCACCTTCTACTCGCAGTTCCGGCATTACCCGGTTGGAAAACACGTTATTCAAACCTGTGTCGGGACCGCATGTCACGTCAGCGGGGGGACGCTGATGGATGATACCTTTCGTAGTCACCTGAAAATCAAGCCCGGCGACCACACCGACCCTGATGGCACATTTACCTGTGAAAAGGTTGCCTGTCTGGGGTGTTGCATGCTGGCGCCGGTGGTCCAAGTCGATGACGTCATCTATGGAAATGTAGAGCCTCAGGGCCTTCCCAAACTTCTGGATGATTTCTTGGCCACTGAAAAGAACAAAGGGGAACAGGGTGAAGATGGACCCGATGTACATGATTCAGTGGGTGATGTAAGTCTTTGTATATGCTCCAGCTGCGATGCGGGAGGTGCGGGAGAAGTATACCGTGAGTTACAGAAAATAGTGGAGGAACTCAAGCTGCCTGCTCGCATCAAAAATGTAGGCTGTACCGGTCACGCCTATCAAGCCCCACTGGTAGAAGTAAATGTCTATAACGAAAACCGGCATCGTTACGGCCGGGTGAAAAAGGGGGAGGTACGCTCTATTCTACTCAACCATTTCCGACCAGCAGGTCTGCTGAAACGCGCCGGAGCCAGAGTATACGGATTACTTGATCACCTTCTAACCGATGAATCCTGGAAGCCCCCCACCCGTTTCCACAAGGATGTACGTGCGGGGGCCGACGACCGCTATCAGGATCCGCAGGTGCGTATTACGACCGAGCACGCCGGGCAACTGAATCCGGTCAATATCGAGGACTATATTAAACACGATGGTTTTCAGGCTTTGGAAAAATGCCTCAAGCACCTGAAACCTGAAGAAGTCATCTCTGAAATTTCAGATAGTGGTTTACGCGGTCGAGGAGGCGCCGGCTTTCCCACAGGCACCAAGTGGGGGTTTGCACTTAAGGCCGAGGGCGACAAAAAATACATCATTTGTAATGGCGACGAGGGTGACCCAGGTGCCTTCATGGATCGGATGATTCTGGAATCATTTCCCTTCCGTGTGCTCGAAGGCATGGTCATTGCCGCACACGCCGTTGGTGCTGATGAAGGGTTTCTTTACATCAGAGCTGAATATCCCTTGGCCACCGAGCGCATCAATAACGCCATTGCCATCTGCGAGGAACGCGGTTACCTGGGCACTGACATTCTCGGTACCGGGATGAATTTAAAACTCAGGGTGATTGAAGGTGCAGGAGCCTTTGTCTGCGGCGAGGAAACCGCGCTGATGTCTGCCATTGAGGGCGGACGAGGCATGCCTCGATTCCGACCGCCGTTTCCGGCACAGTCCGGTCTATGGGGGAAACCGACTTTAATCAACAACGTCGAGACTTTGGCGACCATTTCCTGGATCATCCGCAATGGCGCAGAAAAGTTCTCCAGTTACGGTTCAGGAAAAAGCCGTGGCACCAAGACCTTTGCCCTGGCCGGAAAGGTTAACCGAGGTGGATTGATCGAGGTGCCCATGGGGATGACCATCCGGGAGATTGTCCATGACATCGGCGGGGGAATTCCCGACAACCGCAAGCTCAAGGGTGTGCTTTTGGGCGGACCTTCTGGCGGTTGCGTACCCGCTTCCCTGTGTGATACCCCAGTTGACTTTGAGGAGATCAAGGCCGTTGGCGCCATTATGGGATCCGGAGGCATGGTGGTACTTGATGAAACCGACTGCATGGTGGATATCGCGCGTTATTTCATGGAGTTCACTCAGGATGAATCATGTGGCAAGTGCACCCATTGCCGGATTGGTACCAAGCGCATGAAGGAAATCCTCGACCGACTCTGTGTAGGCAAGGGACGCAAGGGTGACCTGGAGAAACTGGAATCCCTCGGCGGAATTACGATCGACGGCAGCCTCTGCGGGCTAGGAGCAACTGCACCCAACCCGGTCGTCTCGGGAATAAAATATTTCCGGGAAGAATTTGAGGCACATATTAATGGGGAGTGCCCTTCCAAGAAATGCATATCGCTCATCCGTTACGATATCACCGATACCTGTTTTGGTTGTACGCGCTGCTCCCAACACTGCCCAACTGACGCCATCCCGATGAATCCCTACCACCATCATGTCATTGAGGATCCGCTCTGTACACGATGCGACATCTGTTTGCAGGTCTGTCCGGTTGAAGCCATCCACATTGTTGCCAAGTGAAGCTAACGATCGACAATCACGAACTGGAACTCGACGAGCCGATGACAATTTATCATGCGGCTCAAAAGGTCGGCGTCGATATCCCCGTGATGTGCTACAAGGAGGGGTATGACTATTTCACCTCCTGTATGATTTGCGAGGTAAAGGACAAGGCCACCGGTCAAGTTCATCCCGCCTGCAGCGCGTCGGTGACTGAGGGCATGGAAATTGACACGCAGTGCGAGGAAATCCGTGAACGCCGCAAAGCCACCTTGGAATTGCTTCTCAGTGAGCACATCGGCGACTGTGAAGCCCCTTGTCAGCGCCTTTGTGCGATCCACTCGGAAGTGCCGCGTATGATTCGCGAAATCAAGGATAACCAGATGGATGATGCCATCGCCACCATTCGGAAAGATATGGCCATCCCCGCAATCCTGGAGCGCTTCTGCAATGCCCCATGTGAAAAAGGTTGCCGGCGTGGGGCCCATGACGAACCGGTCGCCATTCGCCACCTTAGCCGTCATGCAGCCGAGTGGGACCTTAAGCGGGACAACCCTTATATTCCCCCCACCAAGGATGCCACCGGCAAAAAAGTCGCCATCGTAGGCTCAGGCGTCACCGGCCTGGCCGCTGCGTACTATCTCGCGCTGGCCGGTCACAGCCCAACAGTTTTTGAACAAAACGAGAAAGTCGGTGGCCGGCTACTGACCGAGTATGACGAGAACCAACTGCCGCGGTGGGTGCTGGAGGGCGAAGTAAAGGTTTTGTTCGGGTTGGGCATTGAATTTAAGACTGACGTTAGAATCGGTGAAGATACTACCCTGAACCAATTGCAGGAAGAGTTCGATGCAGTCTGTTTGGCCTGCGGTCAAACCGAGAATACGACTCTGGAATCCTGGGGCTTGGAGGTCACGGACAAGGGCCTGAAAGCCAACCCGAAGACCGGCCTAACATCGATTGAAAATGTTTTTGCCGGAGGTAGCGTTCTCAAGCCGCAACCGGCCATGCTAAAACTGGTGCAGGGGGCCAAGGGAATCGCCGAGTGTATCAACCAGTCCCTCCACGGTGTTCCCATAACCGGCATTGTCGAAATGTACAACCATATGATGGGCCGCTTACAGGAGGGTGAAATTGATATTTTTGTCAGTGGCGCCAGCCCTATTCCCCAGGTGAAACCTGAAAACCTTGAGATCAATGGGTTTGAAAAGAACGAGGCCGAGGAGGAAACCACGCGCTGCATGCACTGTGACTGCCGCGCCAAGGATCACTGTGATCTGCGCATATATAGTGATGAGTACGGCGCCAAACAGGCTGAATTCAAGGGAGAAACCCGCGCCAAGCATGAGCATATTAACCAGAATGCGGGTGCAGTTTATGAACCGGGCAAATGCATCAAGTGTGGCCTCTGTGTACGCGTTACTCAAGATGAGGGTGAGGAATTCGGCTTCACCTTTGTTGGCCGCGGTTTCGATGTAAAAGCCGGGGTCTCATTAAACCAAACCCTCGACCGCGGACTGGAGAAGGTTGCCGAAAAAGTTATTGAAGCCTGCCCTACCGGAGCCTTGGAAGAAAACGAGAAGTACGAACCAGCAGGTCGCCAATTTAAATCCAGCCCTCAAAATCAATAAGAGGGATTCGGTTTTCCAGAATCCAGTAGCGTTTATTATCGCGGCCGACTCAAAAAGAACCTGTTAACTACACGCTCGGCCGGGGGGCGACTGAGTAGTGATCCTGCCACTAGAGCCACTGTCGAAGCAAAGGTGAGCATTGCCACAGGCAACATCCCCAACACGGTAAATTCCTTGTCTGCCCCATAACCCGATTGACTAAACCACAAAACCCAGAGAACCACCGTCACTCCAATGCAGGCATACACTCCTAATGCGGTGGCACGTTTCCAATATAAGGCGGCGAAGACAATCGGAAACAGTGCTGTGAACCCGCTAAAACACCACATTCCAAGATTAAACACACTGGTCGTTTCCATCAACGCAAGGGAAAGGAGGTAGGCCACAACCACCACGCCCACCACAAAAATCCGGGCAATTTTTACGATATCCGCATCACTGTAATAATCCTTACCCTTCAACGGAACCACGATGTCGTTGGTGAACATTGTCCCCAAACAGGCAAATTGTGAATCGAGGGAACTCATAATGGCCGCCAAAACACCCGCCATTAAAAGCCCCATAAGCCAGGGGCTATCGATCAGTACTCGCACCATTGTAGCCAGAACTTCATTGGGATCACTTAACCCGGAAAATGCCTGGTTCAATCCATCTGAAAGGGCTCCAACTTCTGCCGCAGAATGGAGACCTGCCGCCCAAACCCCAATCAACACGCAGGGCAGCCAGACTATTGCGATACAGATCGGATGAGCCACAATTGCAAGCCGGAACGTCTTGGCTGACTTGGCTGTCAGCCAGTGCTGAAATATGTGGGGAAACATTCCGATACTCAGCGGAATAAAAAGATAAGTGATGAAAACCAACTTTGGCATGGCCGGCGCAAGTTGAGGTTCCCTCGCTTCAACGGGCTTTTCCATGACTGTCAGGGCAGTCTCCTGCCCCATGTCTTTAACCAGGGCCTCCCAAGTGTCTTTCTGTGTTAGGTATTCCTCATATTTCGCAACTGACTCCTCGTGTCGTTCCGACGCTTCGGGGTGAATACCCCTTACCAGACGTTCGGGTTTATGCAACTCGACGAATTCTGTGGCACGCTTTACGTTGTCCAACACCCCTCCCGCTCCTTCCTCGGTCTTCTCGGCCACCGCTTTGGAGATCAGGATAAAGGCCACAATCCCGGTCAACATAAACACCAACGTTTGGAGGGTATTGGCCCAGGCCGCGCTACGTACCCCCCCGAGAAAGACATAGATCAGGACTACCCCACAAATAACCGCCCCCGTCAGTTTCGGTGACAAGCCCGCGGTACCCTCCATGAATTTTCCCGCACTAATAATACCAACCAAGAGGTATGGAATAATAAGCAGCACCAATAGCACAAAGAGAACCGTGCCGAGTGATTTTGAGTCAAACCGGTCACGAAAGAACTGAACCTGAGTGACATAACCCCGCCTCTTCCCAATCGCCCAAAGACGCAGTCCCACCATAAAAAAGACAGCCGAATGAACAAGCCCACTCCAGACGGTCATAGCTCCAAAAGTAGCCACACCGGTGGTAAAGGCCTTGCCG
>JASLKQ010000045.1 GCA_030747505.1 Verrucomicrobiota bacterium
ATCCCAAAAAACAGCGCGCGTTGTATGGGGGGTATATTTTCTGGCGGTACCCCCGTCTTGGGGCGTGGTACCCCCGGGTGTGGTGTCGGCGTGGCACAGAATGGCACAGTCGGATGCGAAAAAGTGCACTCCAGGCGGGTTACCAGTAATCTGGGCGAAAGCTGAGTTTAGCTAAGCATAGCAGCAAAAATGCCCGCCACTGTCCCGTGGTGTAATGGTAGCACAGCGGTCTTTGACACCGTTAGTTTAGGTTCAAATCCTAGCGGGACAACCATTCCCCTTTAGTCCCTATTTGCAGGGGTTTTGGGCGGTTGTTTTTTCAGCCGCTCTTCAATTTAGGTTTGTCACCTATTTTTCGGGTTCTGTATCCTGGGACTGGATTGGCAATGCTTCACTGAATTTCACCTCTGTGTCCGTATTCAGGAAGTTGTCCAACCGCTTACCACTTTCGGTATCGGCTTTCACGGTGGAACCAGAGCGCTCCTGCTTAGTAAGGGAAACGAGGTCGTTGGGGTTTTGCACAATGAAAGGTGTCAGGAAAATGAGTAACTCGGTTTTTGTGTCTTTCATTTCCTTGTGCCTGAATAGTGAGCCGAGGATGGGGATATCGCCCAGAAGAGGCACCTTACGCACGGTCTCGACCTTGTTGTCCTGCATGAGGCCACCTATGATCACGGTTTTGCCGTTGGGCGTGACCACCACCGTCTGGGCGGAGCGTGTGGCGAAAACCGGCAATTGAAGGCCTTCAGAAACCTCGATTTTATCGCCGGTTGTTTCGGAAATTTCTGGGAAAAGGGACAGTTCAACCAGGCCATGCGGGGTGATGTACGGTGTGACGCGGAGACTGATGCCGATGGGTTCATACTCGTACTGGGGAATCTGGACGCCCGTTACGGAGTTAACATTGCCGGTTTGCATGAACGGCACCAGACTGCCGACGGAGATAAGCGCCTCACGATTGTTCCGTGTAAGGATTGAAGGACGGGAAAGAATCTCAACTTTTCCCTCCTCAGCTAATGCATTCACCGAAACACTGACATCATCGTAGTTTAGCTGCATCAAGGCTCCTGACCCGCCAAGATCGAATGCCGTCCCGGCAGTGATCGCGTTTCCTTCTCCTCCACCGATCGAGCCATTGAAAAGGGCATCGATACCTAGGTTACTATTGTCGTTATGAGTCAACTCGACGAAGGCGACCTTGATCAACACCTGGGATTTCGGCTTGTCTAACTCCTTGATCAGATCATTAATCTGCAGGTTAGTTTCCTCGTCGGCGATGACGATTATCGATCGAGTCTCAACATCGAACTCGATGAGCGCATCGCCGAGCATGGTATTGTTGAAATATTGGCGCGAACCCGTTCCACCTGCGCTGTTACTGCCTGTTCGACTGGAGGACCGTCCGGTAAATTGTGCCAAGACGTCCGGAAGCAGGCATCCGAACCCAAGGGCCAGGACGAGTAGCGACCCCAAGAGATGGCGGAAGGTTTGATTACGGTTCATTGTTTGGTTTTCCTTTTTAATAACGGTAAGAATGATTTAAGTTCATCTGCCCTATCACCTCTGGCTACTAAAGCCACCGGAGCTCTGTGGGTCTGACACCCTCCGGTTATCTAGCGGGTTTTGCTGGTTGCTGTTGTTACGGTTCCTGGAGGAATTGAAATTGCCGTTCTGCTGCTCGAACATGTTGCGGAGGATTTCGGACACGCCTTCAACATCCGCATTCTGCAGGGAATAAGTGTACACCTTCTGTTGCTTGGCTTTGTTGTCATCAAGCCGCTCAACCATTAGTGCGATCTGCTTCATCAACTCGGCGGTGGCGCTGACGATGACCGAGTTGGTTCGGGGGTCAGCCACAGCCACCACTTTTTTTTGCTGAAGCATCCTTTCGCTTGAATTTCCGCTACTGCCACTCCGAGACCTACTGGAACTAGAACTGGATCGACCATACGAGCCAAAACGGTATCCTCCACGAGAACTCTCAATTTCGTCCTTGTCCGAAAAAAGGTTGGTGAGGACCTCCGCCATTTCGTAGGCATCGGCATACTTCAATTTGAATACCTGAATTTCAGTAACATCCTCGATGGTGCGATCCATCTCCTTGACCAATTGTTCTATGGTGGGGAGAACATCGCTTGGAGCACTGACCACGAGGGAGTTTGTTCTTTCTTCCGAGATGGCAACCACCCGAGACGCCGCTGCCAGCGCTGCGCTGCTGCCGCTGCCGCCGCTACGGGAGGAACGGCCACTACTCCCGCTGCTTCGACTGCTGCTACTTCCTCCACCAAAGCGCGCCCGCATCATCTCGGCGATGCCGGAACTGGAACTGCGACTGCTCGATGACCTGCTCGATCCGGATGAACTGCTCTGAAACAACCCCTTGATAACGTCGGCAAGTTGCTTCGCATCGGCATAGACAAGGGGAAATACCCTGATTTCAGAAATGCTGGAGATGGAAGTATCCAGTGCACTGACAATTTCGGCTATCCGGCGAATATTTGTCTGGGTATCAGTCAGGATGATTGCGTTGCTGCCATCATTCGCGGAGATGGTGGCATAGTCCGGCAACAACTCACTAATATTTTCGATCAGTTGTCCTGCGTTGCCGAATCGAATCGGGATGATCTGAGTCACCATCACGTCCTTCTTGGGGATATCCGCCGGATTGGATCCTGACTTCACCGGGATGTCTTCAATCAGGGCCTTATCTTTTTCGACAATCTTCAGGATACGTCCACGGCGAATGGCAGTGTACCCCTTTTCATTCAGGATTGTGTCCAGAAGATCGACTGCTTCCTCACGATTCAACGGTTGCTTGGAAAGAATAGTGACGTCGCCGCGCACTTTAGTGTCGCCGAGGATGATGAACCCGGCAGCTTCACTCATGTACTCCAATACAGATTGAAGTGGCACATCCTGAAAATTCAGCATGAGTTGCGGATCCTCAGCGGTGGCCGAAGTACTTGGTTTGACTGTTTGCGGGTTGGCCGGGATGTTGTTTTCCCGCTCTTGCGCAAACAGGGTGATGGTACCCATCAAGCCAAGTGACATGATCCACTTCAATCCAATTGGGCTTATTCGGTTTTTCGTATTTGTTTTCATTATGCGTAAAGTATTTTTATTCCCCGACCTCTTGCCGACGGCGCTCCATCATTTTGCGAAGAAGTTCCGCAGCAGAATCCTCTGAGTCGCCCGCTTCGCCTGCTTTATCTTCAGATTCTTTTGCCGAATCCGTATTCTCATCGCTACGAGTTGTTCCACGACTGGAATATTGACTCCGTGAAGAACCGCTCCTTGAAGTCGAACTTACCCGCTCGCTGGATTCTTTCCAGGCACCCCCATCCGCGCGCCTCAAACTGGTTCCAATATCCACGCTAAAGGTGGCTTCTCCTTCTGCAAACGAGACTGCTTTATCAGTTAGGGAAATCAGCTTCAGGTTATCGACCTGATCATTCAACTTGAATGCCCCACTATATTCCGATGATGAACCGGACAAGACAGCAATTTGCCGGCCAGCGTAGGCCATAAGACCAATAACGGTGAATGCATCAATTTGAGGTTCGGGCTTGGGATCTTGGCGTTTTCTGGGTGAGCGATAAGGCTTCCTGTTTGGGTCAAAAATATTCCTCATATGCAGAATGTCAAAATCTTGAAGTGAACCTGGAACTGGCTTTGTTTTCTCAAGTTTCTCTTCCTCTAATTCTGCAGATTCAGCTGTTTCTGAAGACTCGGTAGCTGTTTCTGAAGGCTTGGCCAAGCGCTTGGCCAAGTGATGCGTAAATCAATCCAATCCATAGAAGAACTTTAAATCCCACCTTCGGAAATTGGTTCTTGTGTTTAATGTACTTCATCGCAAGGCCTCTCCAAGTTGGAGTCCTGTAAAATGGACGCTCACACTAACTAATTTTCCGGTCTTTTCACGTGATGCCAATTCGAGTTGTTCAATTTTTAAAGGAAGCTCATCCGACTCAATGGCATGAACAAATTCGACCGCTTCCTGCATCGTCCCCTCTGCCACCAATCGAATATCGTATGTCCGATAACGATCATCATGATTCTGCCATTGCGGCTTGATCGACGTAAGCAATATCCCTGAATCACCCGTCCAGTTCTCAATGGCTCGCAATACCTCATCCTCAGCAATGGTGTTGGTGCTATTTAAATTATCACGGAAATATGTCTGCCATTTTTTCATAGAGGTACTAAGCCGTGGCAGTAGTATTTCACCTTTTTCAATATCCCTTTCCAATTTTTCAATATTGTCGTTACGTATTTTCCAACTGTTAACCAACGGCCCCAATACCAATCGATCACCTATAAGAATAGCTACCGCGAGGAAAGCAACACTCAGCAACAGTTTTTCTCTTTTGTTTCGCATTATTGAGTCGAAGTCGAGGCGCCTGTCGGATTCCAATCAAACTCGAATGAAAAGAAAATTGGATCCGTTCCTTGTTGGGATTTTAGTTCCAAATTGGAAATGCCGGATGTGATGCGAAGTTTGTCCAATGTAGCCAACAGGCTGTTTTGATCACTGGAAGATCCGGTGGCCATGACCTTGGACGCATCTTTGATGTTCATGTCCTTTGAAGCATCCCTGATATTTAATTGTTTCAACCAGATTTCTCCTGTTTCAGGAAAAGCCATGGTGATGGCCCGGGCCGTCGTCAACCTCGGAACGGACGAACTATGCCACGGGCGAAATTCGCTGATTTTCTCCCCGACTGATTCAACGACTGCAACTCTGTCTTTCATCCCATTCCAATCCGTCTGTAACTCGTCCAGCCGGAAAATTTGGTAAAGAAAAGCAATGGCAGTCAGGGCCACAACACTCATTGATCCCACCCACAGATTACGCCGTGAGTTGAACTGACCATACATCTTGCCAAAGCGCGAAGTTCTGGAAGGTAGAAACTCAAGAGGCGAGATACCCTTCAGAAAAAACGATGAGGCAATAGGAACAAACAAGTCGGAGGTTTCAGTTCCCTCGACCACCTTCAAACCGGCCATTAATTGGAGTTGAGAAATCGGAACGTTCTGATCTGAACTGACCCCTGGAAGTTTTGCCGTGCGAAGCGTGGTCAACTGTCGCTGTAAAGACTGTGGGAATTGGCCAAGGTTAATACGCAATTCCCTCTCAAGGGTGGGGGTGTCCATACCTCCATTGGTCAAGTGAAAGTGGCGGAGGCCTGTTGGCCCACCTTCTGCATGGGTGACCATAGTCAGACTCGATTGTCCCTGAATCAGCTGGCAGCTACCTGCAAGCGAATCGTTGCCGTCAACGGCATGATCCACAACTCCAGCAATGTCCACCGTAATGCTCGCCACCTGATATCCATTAGCGATCACGGCTTCATTTAGTTTGGAGACGGTATCCCTTCTCAAACCCACCACCAATGCATGGTTCTGGTTGCCGATTTGAAACTCATGTGTGGCCAAATGAATCTCGCTCAACGGCAATGGCAACTGCTGCTCAGCCTGTATTTGAATAAACCCGTTCCGATCCTCGGGGCTAATGTCCGGCACTGTCAGAATGATCGAAGGCGCCAAATGTGCCGGCAAAACCACAATGCAGTCCTTGGTCGTCGAAGAGAGTTGACGAAACACTCCCCCAAGGTCATCGGCCAATCGTGCCGGATCTATTTGGTTTATCGCCTGGCCAAGTCGGGAATGTCCCTCCGCACGGAGCCTGGCTCCCCTCCCACGCTTCTTGTAGGAGCAGGCAAAGGCCTGATCCCCATCCACGTACAGGACGATCGCTTGGCTTCTTTTTTTCCTTTTCAAGGTCATCGGGCCGCCTGCTCTGGAGTGTTTACCTGCTCCAATAAGGTTGGTCCCAGGGCCCACCCAAACCGTTGCATGTCACGCCGGTGAAGGACGACTGGCGCCTCTCCTGAGGCATCCACCACGTATCTTACGCGGCGATAGCCGTTTCCGTTACTACCAATTGCAGCTAAATCAACGGTAAATTGCTGCGTTTTGTCCGTCAAATAGGGTAACGCCTGCTGCACATCCTCACCGTCCACCGCTTCGCTTACCCATTCCAGCCCTTCTGTGGGATCTGGGTTGGCCAGACGATACGAGACGATTTGCTGAGCTATGGCCTCATCTATTCCAGGCAAACAAGCCAGAACAGTTGCGCTGGCGGTGCTTACGTTTACCTGGAAAGGCACCTCCTCTCCTCCTCCCTGTTCCTGCTGCGAGTTCCTGTTCCCTGGTTGATCTTCACTGTTATTGTCTGAACCCGTGTCCTCTGACTCCTCTTCTTCAGTGGGAATTTTGGAATAAATGGTGACATGCTCCAGGATTCCGAAATTTAGTGTCCCGTCTTGGTTGTCGAGAGGCGGCGTTTGCATCCCGTCATTTTCGTTGGGGTCAAGGACTCCATTCTGATTGGTGTCTTCTCCATAAAGCATTTCTACCGTCGCGCCATAAACCAACCGGAGTTCCTCCACGGTTTCAAACGGCGCATTCTTGCACCCATACGGCAGAGTCTGCAGCGAATACATCGTGCCTTCGGCACCGTTTTCGGTCACGTCATCATCTTCATCCCGCCAGTCAACAATGGCCGCAGCAAATTCCGGGGTGATGGTTGGGAGCAACTCCAGCACCTCAAAGGGCGCGGTATTAATGTTGATCTTGGCACACTCGTCGATGACTCCAAAGTGTGGGTCAGTCAGAGTGACGGTTTCACCAGATCGTCCCAGCATCCAGACTGTCGCCTGTCCGATCTGGATTTGCTCGGTTTGCATGATCAACTCACTCGGGAAGTCTCCCTCCTCTTCCAGGGCGTTGTTCAGGGTGTGAAAAAAGTATCGAAGAGCCCCGTTGTTTGCTTGTTCCGCCTGGGCGCCTGCAATGGATTGATTGGCTCCCTTGTATTCAAAAAACATGGATTGTCCGAAATAAAGGGTGACACTCACCAACCCAAATGCAATCCACAGGACAATGATCAAAACCGCCCCCCCTCGGGATTGGGATGGAACATAACTCCTTTGTTTTTTGTTGGGTAATTTCATATCTCCCTTTTAGCTGTCCTCTTCCTCTTCCTCTTCCTCGCTCTCCTCGCTTGGGGGCTTGATTGTAAGAATCGGGACCAGAATTTCCCAAATCCGGGTTTGACGGCCGGTCGGGTTGGGGTTGTCGGTAAACACCTCCACCATGGCCCGAACTGCCAGCGGCACAGCCGGTTCGTTAACATTGGAATCCCATGTTTGAAGCCATTGCAATCCATCAAAAAACTCGAACTCCATGGAACGAACATTATCCAGCATCAGAGTTTCAACCGGGGGTTCCTCATTTGCCTCAAGCGGCAGGGTGTTGAGGGACAAACGCATCAACGCCTGCCCAAGGTTTGTGGTGACAGTCTGAATGGGATCCACACCCAGCAGGTACCCTACCTTCTGCACATCACCCCATGGAAATTGGTCTGAAACGACTCCAGTAGTGGTGTAAAACTCCAGTTGATCATTGGGCGTATTCGGCGAACCCATTTCCGTGCAAATAAGCCCCTCCGCCATCAATCCGCCGGTGACAATCATGTTCTCAATGTCACGCTTCATGATCGTCATCGCCTGACTCAAAGTTGCTTGTTGATCAACGCGTTTTTGCGCTCGATTACGCAGACCGAGCGCCCCCGAGAATGTCATCTGCATCACAAGCAGGATCAACGCAAACGCCATCGTCGCAAACATCACCTCCATCAACGTAAACCCCCCCTGGTTCAGGCGTTTTCTAAAAAGAATTTTGTGCGGTTTAAGGGGCATGAGTTATTGGACTGAGTCGTCCACCAGGGTGGAAAGTTCGACGGCAAATATCCTGCCCTGAAGCGGATAGGTCACCTCCAAGATCAGTTGCTGCATCTCACCATCTGGCCAAGTCTGCTGCTGCATTGACCATGCGTAACCGGGGTAATCCTGTTCAAATGTCCCAGACGCTTGTGCGGTCTGCCAAAGATTGCTGATACTGAGTTGGTTGAGCATGTTGGCAGCCAACTGCACCGCGATTTCTTTTCGTTCAGCACCAACCCCGGCTCGGTTGGCAATGGAAATCCCCTGCATGACCACCGGAATGACGATGGCCATGAATACCAGCGCGGCGAGCACTTCAGCGAAGGTAAACCCCGCCCTCGACCGTATCCGTTGCCGGAATCTGGATATATTCATTTTTTGGATCATCATCTCTTAACAATAGATAACGCAATTGGCCCTGAAGTTTTGCGACCCGATAAAACTCTTCACTGTTCTCCTTGTTTTGGAGGCGCCAAGAGGTCGGACTGGTCTCCAGTAAGGATCCGTCCGGTAAAAAAGTGACTACATACAAATCCTGTTCGATAGGCTCGCCTATTTCAAATATGATCTCATGTTTTTTACTGATCCAGTAGGGTCGCGTGGTTTGGGCCGTTCGGTTTCCAAGCTGCCCGGGTTGATAACCATCCTCACGTTGCACGTAGAGGACGTCTCGACTCATGTCGAACAGCAATTGCATCGGGGCTCCTGTGGAAATGGCTTCCCTTCGGGCATGCTCGGTAAGGGCCAACATACGTCGGGCCTCCTCAACCAGTGAGCGCGATTTGAAAAACTGACCGAGCGATGGCGCTGAAACAGTGAACACAACCGTCAGCAACATAAGGACAACAATCAACTCCAACAGGGTGAAAGCACCCTGCCAACCGTCACCTGTCCTCTGTCTGCCAGTTGGTAATGTCATCATCCGTGCCGGTCTTCATGTCCGGCCCATCCGAGGAAATATCATAGCTGCCATTATTCATCTTGCCGGGATAATTGTAGACGTAGTCGTTCCCCCATGGATCCCCGGGTATCCCCTTCTTGAGGTACGGCCCCTGCCAGTCCTGAACATTGTTGCTGTTTGGCTCTGCAACGAGATCCCTAAGATCGTTTCCTGCCTTGGGGAAATAACCCATGTCGATCTCGAAAGAGTCGATGGCAATCTCGAGGTTTGAAATCTGGCTCTTCGCCGCAGTGACCTTGGCCTGCTTGGAGCGCCCGGCAAACTTGGGAACCACCACCGCAGCCAACGTCGCAAGAATCACCAGGACCAACAGCATTTCGACCAGAGTAAACCCCCTTTGGCGTGTTGCTGAATTCCTCCTTATCTTTGATATATCAAGTTGCATTTTATTTATTATTTTATGTAATCCTGAATGGTGAAAATTGGAATCACCATTCCAACAAAAATTGTCCCTATAAAAGCTGCAATGAAAAACAACATCAATGGTTCCATCAAGGCCACCGCGGTTTTGAGTTGTTGGTCCAGTTCCTTTTCCGTGACCTCGGCCAGACGGATCAGTTCCTTGTCTAGTCGACTGCTTTCCTCGGCAACAGAAATCATCTCCACCGTGGCTCCAGAAAACAAAAGACTGCAATTCCCCAGACTACGGGCCAGTGATTCACCTTTTTTTACCCGTTCAACGGAGTCTTCAATGGCATCGGTTAGGATTTGGTTGCCGATCGAGCGCTGTGCCACGTTGAGTCCGCTGACCAAGGGAACTCCCGCGTGAATAAGCGTGCCGAGCATCCTGGAAAAACGGGCCATGGCAAATTGGGAAGACAGGGGGCCAATCACCGGAGCCGTGAGTAGCCAGCGTTCATAAATACGCCGGCCTCTCTCTGATGTTACCCAGGTTCGCGCCAAATAAACCAAGAACGCCATGGCAATGATAATGAAGATTCCATAACGCTGGGAAAACTCACTGGCCGTCACGATGACTTGGGTGAGCATTGGCAGTGCCGCGTCGAAGCCCTCGAACAAGGTCTTGAATCTTGGAATGAAAAACACCATGAGGAATATGAGCACGGCTATCGCTAAAAACATCAGCACAGCCGGGTAAATCATCGCGGATATCACTTTGCCTCGAAGTTCCTTATCCCGTGCCTGGAATTCGGCAATCTGCTCCAATACCAGGTCAAGAAATCCTCCCGTTTCCCCGGCCTCCACCATTGCGGTGTAAACAGTCGGAAATGTTTCCGGCGAACGCGACATGGCATCCGAAAGGGAAACCCCATCGATAACCAGATCATGCACCTCTCGCCATTTTTTACTGGCTGCGGGATCGGTGGTCTCCCGGTATAAAATGGTCAGAGCCTTGCTAAGCGGAACGCCGGCGGCTAATAGGCTGGACAATAGGCGGGTGAAAGTCCCCAGCATTTTGAAGGAAATCTTCCTTTGCTTCCATGGCATGGAAATCCCGTCCGATTTTGCAAAACCTGCCCCCCCTTCTGCTGTTTCCTCCAAATGGACCAGCTGCAGTCCGAGTTGCTTGATCTTGTCAAAGGCGTCCGGCCGGTTACTGGCTTGAATCGAGCCGGCGTCAAGCACCCCTCCGCTGTTAAGCGCCTTGTACTGGAAATGAGGCATGGGAATTAGTCGCGGTTGACGTGTTCACTCTTGGTAACCCGCAGCACCTCGTCCGGAGTGGTGATACCTTCACGCACCAAACGCCATCCATCCTCGGAGAGTGTTGTCATCCCGTCCTTGATGGCCAGTTCCTTCAACTCTCCACTGGAACAATTTTGAAGAATATGCTGCCGTACTTTTTGGTTGAGCGACATCATCTCAAACACGGCGTGACGGCCGTGGAAACCGGTGTTCCGGCATTCTCCACAACCCACCGGTTGAAAGATCGGCACCCCAGCCGGAATGTTGAATGTCTCTTTCAAGGTCGCGGCTTTGTCGGAGTGGTCCTCGGATTTGCAACTGGGGCAAAGGACACGCACCAAGCGCTGGGCCAGGACACCCTCCAGCGAGGAGGCAACAAGATACGGCTCAACGCCCATGTCCACCAGACGAGTCAGAGCACTGGGAGCATCGTTTGTGTGCAGTGTCGAAAAAACCAGATGCCCCGTCAGCGACGCCTGAACGGCAATACGCGCTGTTTCCTGGTCACGAATTTCGCCGACCAGCACCACATCAGGATCGTGCCGCAGAATCGAACGCAGTCCCACGGAGAACGTCAGGCCGGTTTTCTCTGAAACCTGGATTTGGTTGATGCCCCTGACTTGATATTCGATGGGGTCCTCAACTGTCACAATCTTGCGAACCTTGTCGTTGATCTCGCTAAGAGCGGTGTAAAGAGTGGTCGTTTTGCCTGAACCGGTTGGGCCGGTGACAAGGAAAATACCGTGCGGGATACCGAGGATTTTACGGAAGATACCACGCTCTTTTTCAGCCATGCCAAGATTGTCCAGGCTGAGCACGGTGTTGTCTTGCTTGAGCAAACGCATCACAACGGCTTCGCCATGCAGCATGGGAATGATGGAGACACGAACGTCGACCTCGGTGCGTTTGACCCTTAGCTTGATGCGACCATCTTGAGGCAATCTTTTCTCGGCTATGTCAAGATGGCTCAATATCTTGATGCGGGAGACAATCGCCGGCTGAAACCGCTTGATCTCAACGGGCACTGGCACATCAAGCAGCAGGCCATCCACACGATAACGAATCTGGAGTTCGTTCTCGAAAGGTTCAAGGTGAATGTCCGTAGCCCGCATTTCAATGGCATCACTCAAAACCTGGTTAACGAAGCGGATGATCGAGGCATCCCCGGCAGCCTGGTCGAGATCTGTCTCTTCCAGATCGCCTTCATCAATAACCTGAAATGCTGCATCATCCTTGAGAGTATCGATGGTATCTGCCCCGACCCCGAGGCGGCCTTTGATCTCCCGCTGAATTGACTCCGAGGTGGCAAGAACCGGCTTTATATTCAGTCCGCTCAACGCCTTCAGCGATTCTAGCCCCTGTGGGTCGAACAAGCGACTGGTGGCCACCTCAACCCCCTCGGCGGATTGCCGAAGTGGCAGGAGTTGCTCCTTGATCAGGATACGCGCCGGAAACAGTGAGACCACATCTTTGTCAATCTCAGTCGCCTCAAGGGAAGTGAATTCAAGCCCGTATTCCTTTGCCAGCCACTGCAGAGCGGTTCCTTCCGAAGACAAGTTTGCCTGGGATTCCGACGTGGGTAATGCCGCAAGTCTCTCCGCATCCAGTGCCGAGAGACTGCGACCATCAACCAACCGTTGTAACAGCTGGGTCAACAGCAGTGCTCCTTTATATAGCAGGGAATGACTTAGTTCAGAAGTCCCGCCAAAACCGCCTGGGCCTCTTGCTTTATCGTCAATAACTGGCGCAGGTCTTCCTGGGCTTTCTTGAGTTTCGCCTCGCGAGCCTTACGATCCGCACGATAGGCGGCGAGTTTTGCCTTGATGTCCCCCTTGGCAGGATTTTCCTTTTCCAGAAGATCGCGAAGATCACTTGTGGGGCTCTTCTCATCGGAAGAACTGCCACCCCGACCTCTACGACTGCCACCACCAAACATACTCATCATCCCGGATGCGCCAGAGATGCGATTGTCCATGACAGCCTGAACCTTGGGCCGTACCACCTTCCACTCGGCAACGGAAAAACCTAGGTTCTCACGATACCGATCCATGATACGGTCCATGATTTGGGATCGGTCAAACCCTCCACGGTCACCACCTCTACCCCCACGATCGCCTCTTTCTCGATTCCCTCGATCACGGTTGCTATCACGCTCCTGTGCTGAAATATCCACGGTAACACTGGCAAAAACAGCGGTTACCACCAACAATGACAATGATTTAATTATCGTATTCATAACTCTTACTGTACATTAAACACCTCAAAATGGAATTTAGTTACAGAAAATGCCATTTAGATGGCAATTAATGGACAGTTCAGCGCGCAGCCCATGTTTTATGCCGTGGTACACATCGTGCAGAAACGTGTCGTGTATTCAGTCGTTATTGTGCCAACGGTCAGCTAATCCGATGAACTGAATTTACTCCGTTGCCTCCGAAGTTGCTGCTCTGGAGTAAATGTAACGTCTGTAGCTCAACTAAAAGTCTTGCGGGAATTTGGCTCTGATTTTAGATTTTTCGTCCCCATTAAAGGGTTCCAAAAATAATATTTTTCGTGCAAACAAACAAATTGAAATCAGTACTTTATGCAGCCGCGTTGATCGTCAGCGCAGTAAGCGTACAAGCAGGTGACTGGACGCAATACAGAGGGCCAAATTTTGACGGATCCTCCTCCGAGAAACTGGAAATATCTGCTTGGCCAAGCGGAGGAGTCAAGGCCGTTTGGAGAACTCCCACTCGGCTTGGGTTTGCCTCATTCGCCGTGGCCAAGGGGCGAGCGTTCACTATCGTTATGGAAGAGGTTGACGGTGTTAACCGCGAAGTCTGCCTCTCGCTTGACGGCAACACTGGCAATTTATTTTGGAGCCAAGTGCTAAATGTCGCCAAGTACGACGGCGGCGGAAACAGTGGCGCTAAAGATAACAAAGGTGGCGACGGACCACGCACCACGCCATCCACCGATGGCGATCGTGTTTACATCCTCGACGGACGCCTAACGTTGCACTGCCTAGATGCCGGAAACGGCAGCAACCTCTGGACAGTCAATCTCGTCAAGAAACACAAAGCCAAATCGATTCGCTGGCAGAATGCCGCAGCTCCAATCATCGACGGTGATTTGATTTTTGTCTGCGGCGGCGGTGAAAAACAGTCATTGTTGGCGATCAACAAGTTATCAGGTGAGACGGTATGGAGCGGAGAAAGCGATCAAATGACTCACGCCAGCCCGATCGTGGCGGACATTCACGGTGAGCGGCAGGTTGTTTTCTTCACGCAAAAAGGCTTGGTCTCCTGCAACATCAAGAGTGGCAAGGTGCTTTGGCGCGCGGCTCATCCGTTCAAGATTTCCACTGCTGCTTCGCCAATCGTTGAAGGCGAGATCGTTTACTGTTCCGCAGGTTACGGCGTGGGAGCAGCGGCTTTTCGAGTCAGTAAAAAAGGCGGTGAATATTCCACCAAGCAACTCTGGCGCAAGCCCAACAAGTTGATGAACCACTGGAGTACCCCGGTCTGCATCGATGGTCATCTTTATGGGATGTTTCAGTTCAAAGAGTATGGTAACGGACCCCTCAAATGCGTTGAGTTGGCAACTGGCGAAATCAAGTGGTCGAAGTCAGGTTTTGGGCCGGGGGGGGTTATCCTTGTCGACGGAAAACTGATCAGCACCAGCGATGCGGGCGAAGTGGTTGTCTCAAAAGCGATGCCCAAAGCATACAGCGAGATAGGCCGTTTCAAAGCCATCGACGGCAAGTGCTGGACTCACGCCGCCTACAGTAATGGGCAAGTCTACGTGAGGAGCACGAAAGAAGGAGCTTGCTACGACCTTCAAGGCAGCGTGGCGGCAAGACGGGTGAAGAATTGAAATCTGAAGGTAAATGAAACACCTCCTACTCACGACAATCGCAGCCGTGGTGCTGGTGGGGTGTGGGCCGAGTGTGGATATTTGGACGGGTGCGCAAACTGGAGATATCGAAGCAGTCAAACAGCACTTGGCTGATGGCGTTGATGTAAATTCTAAAAGTGATATTGGTAGGACGCCACTTGATGTAGCAGCAGCTTTTAAACAGCGCCTAATCACTGACCTACTGCGTAAACACGGCGGCAAAACGAGAGATGAACTAAAAGCAGCTGAATCGATTGTAGTGGCTGTTGAATTAGGAGACATTGAAGCTGTTAAACAGCACTTGAGTGAGGGAACCGAGGTGAATGCGAAGGGTGGGACTGGAAGGACTCCATTGCATTGGGCGGCTATTGAAGGCCACAAGGAAATCGCCGAACTGCTTATCGCCGAAGGTGCGGATGTGGGTGCGAAGACCAATGATGGCAAAACACCGCTAGATGAGGCCATCAACCCCTTCTACAATAAAACCGAAATAGCCCGCCTCCTCCGCAAACACGGCGGTAAACATGGAACGATTCATAGTGTGGTTGGCGGTGATGATGTCGAAGCGGTAAAGGAGTTCTTGGCTGCTGGTGCTGATGTTAATGTGAAGGATAAGCGTGGGTTCACTCCTTTACATTGGGCGTCTATTTCAGGTCACAAGGAGGCTGTCGAACTGCTAATCGACAATGGTGCGGATGTGAATGCGATGAGGGGTGGTGGAGCGACTCCTTTGTCTTATGCGTCTTCTTGGGGTCACGAGGAAATCGTCAAATTACTTATCGCCAACGGTGCGGATGTAAATGTGAAGGATGCTTTTAGCGAAACACCACTGGATGTTGCTATTCACCCAGATAACCCAAATGCCTCCGCAGAAACCGCCGACATCCTTCGCAAGCACGGCGGCAAGACCAAAAAGGAACTGGAAGTCGCTGGCAACTAAACCAACCCACTCCACCACTTAAACGCAGCAGGGTTGTGGTTCGGGGGCAACAGCTAAATCGACACTTCTTTCTGACCGCTTGGCGTTGAACTGGTATTGGCTTACTCCACAACGTTGAGCGAATAATCAGCCCGTCCAGACTTACGAAACTTTACCCCGGTTTGGATAATTCGATCAACGTAAGTGAAAAGCGTTTGTCCCGTTTGAGATAGCGGAGTATATTCTGGCCATGCTGATTCATTTAATGGCATTTTTTATTGCCATGTTGACCAGTGTTTCGATTGGGCTAGCACAAGCGGATGTGAGGCCCGACCATGCCAAGAGAATGGCCAAGGGTTTGGCAGTTTTTCGGGATGGCGTTGGCCAAGCGCTGAAGCAGCGGTGTGTCAAATGTCACGGCGGCAGTAAAATTCGCGGCGAACTAGACATCACCACACATAATTTGCTGCTCAAAGGTGGTAGCGAAGGACCGGCTGTAGTACCGGGGAACGCGAAGGCCAGTCGGCTTTTTAGGCTGATTTCGCATCTCGAAAAACCTCACATGCCTGCCAAGGGAGAGAAACTGTCGCCCGGGTTGATCGCCAAGTTCGCTGAGTGGATCGATATGGGTGCACCTTATGGTGAGGTTCTCCTTGATTCGAAGCTGGCTGGAGGCGAAATGCAGATCACCGACAGCGACCGCGAGTATTGGGCTTTCGTGCCGCTGAAGATGACGTCTGTTCCAAAGGTGAAGAACAGTCAGTGGGTGTCGAACGAGATCGATCACTTTGTCCTATCGAAGCTCGAGGCTGCGGGGCTCCATCCCAACAACCCGGCACAGCACCGCGCACTGTTGCGACGACTCTACTTTGACATCATCGGCTTGCCTCCAGCACCGGAGGAGGTCGCAAATTTCCTGACCGCAGCTGATGGAAATCCCCGTGCGGCACTCGAGAGTGTGGTGGATCAGTTACTGAATTCGCCACATTACGGTGAGCGTTGGGGGCGCCATTGGCTGGATCTTGCGCGTTATGCTGACAGTTTTGGGTTTGAGCAGGACACCGACAGGAATCATGCCTATCACTATCGCGATTTTGTCATCAAGGCGCTCAATAATGATATGCCGTACGATCAGTTTGTACGCTGGCAAATTGCAGGCGACGAGATTGCGCCTCAGAATCCACTGGCGTTGATGGCAACCGGTTTTCTTGGAGCCGGCGTGTTTCCAACTCAGTTGACGGAGAAAGAATTCGAATCCGCACGCTACGATGAACTCGACGACATGGTTGGTACGATGGGCACGGCGATGCTTGGGATGACTATTGGTTGCGCACGTTGCCACGATCACAAATTCGACCCGATCCCGACCCGCGATTATTACCGTTTGATCACAACGTTCGCTACGACGATTCGCAGCGAGATTGATGTCGATTTGAGCCCTGAGGTTACCAAGGCCGACTTGGCTAAGTGGCAGGTGGTTCATGACAAATTGGCAGCTGGTTTGGTCAGATGGGAGAGGGAATCTTTGCGCGAACGCTTGGTTGCCTGGATAAAAAATCCGCCTGCAGAGAGTGTGGAAAAGTTTGAATGGTTGGTTCTCGGTGATCTGAAAATCAAATCACTGAATGGGGCCGTGTTCAAGAGCCAAGGCGATGGTTCTTTTTTGTTGACCGGCAACAACCCCATCGACGACCGCTGGGTGATCACAACTGAGTCAAAATTAAAGGCGTTGACGGGTATTCGTATTGAGGCGCTGGCACATGAGTCGATGAAACACAACGGGCCAGGTAGGGCCGACAACGGGAATTTTTCGCTTAGCGATATTCGGGTATTCGTCGAACCGCTTGACGGTCGCAGCAAGCGGGTGGCAGTGAAGTTGACCAATCCGCAAGCTACTTTCGAGCAGAACAAAGAGGATCTCTCCGTTGCCAGCTCCATTGATTCTGACAAAAAGAAAACTGGCTGGGCCGTCGATCAGGGTGGTATCGGCAAAGACCAGACAGCGGTGTTCGAATTCTCCGAATCGGTTGGTTTTTCTGATGGTATTAAGCTGACCGTTGAGTTGGATTTTTTTACTAATACCAGTCACACAATTGGTCGCCCCCGCCTGGCTATTACAAGTCATCCCAAGCCGGTGCCGCTCAAAGGCAGTGCGCAGGTGGCTTTGATCAGGAAATTGCGTGGTGCGATCAAGGACGCTGACAACTTGGGTGAATTTAGTGAAAAGGATCTGCAGATGTTACTTGGAGCGTACCGGACGCTCGACAGCGAGTGGCTTAAGCGTGACGGCAAACTAAAGGCGCATTTGGCGGCCAAGCCGAAGCCGCACACAACGAAGGTGCAGATCAGCAGTGAGGGGTATAAGCCGATCAAGCACCACGCTGATGGCCGGGGGTTTCCGCATTTTTATAACGATGTGCATCTGCTAAGGCGTGGGGATACCAGGCAAAAACAGGAGAAAATGATGCAGGGTTTTTTGCGGGTGCTTATGCGAGGTGCAATAGATGAAGAGAAATGGCAGCAACCTAAGCCGGATTGGGCGCGAACGAGTTTCCGGCGGAAAGCTCTTGCGAATTGGCTTACGGATATTGATCACGGAGCTGGGCCGTTGCTCGCGAGGGTGATCGTCAATCGACTTTGGAAGCACCACTTCGGTCGAGGCATTGTGAATACACCCAACGACTTTGGTCTGCAGGGCGAGGTTCCGAGTCACCCTGAATTACTCGATTTTTTGGCTAGCGAATTGATCAACAACGATTGGCGCTTGAAACCGCTCCATAAAAAAATCGTGATGAGTTATGTCTATGGCCAGGGCGCTAACTTCTCCCAAGACAAGTCAGGGGTTGATCCCGAGAATAGATTGTATTGGCGGTGTACCCCGCGAAGGCTTGAGGCAGAGCCGATCCGTGACAGTTTGCTGAAGGTGAGTGGCCTACTTGACACTACGATGTTCGGGAAGGGAACGCTCAATCCATCAATGAATCGGCGCAGCATTTATTTCCAGATCAAACGCAGTAAACTAATTCCTACCATGCAGTTATTTGATTCTCCTGAACCACTGGTTGCTCAAGGGGCACGACCCTCGACGATCATTTCCCCTCAAGCATTGATGTTCATGAATAACGGTCAAATTCGTGCTGCAGCTATGTCGTTGGCTGGGAAGTTGGAAACTGAGCCCAACAGCCAAGCGGTGATGGTCGGTTATCAGACGGTTATTGGTCGCGCCCCTTCTTTGAGAGAGAAACAAGCAAACTTGACGTTCATCACTAAACAGGAGGAATCCTATCGTGAAGTGGGCCGTAATGATGCTCGAAAGTTGGCTTTTGCCGACTTCGCTCAGGTACTCTTTGGATTAAATGAGTTTGTGTACGTTAACTAATTCTGTTTTTTTTCACTTCCCTTCAGCTTTCAATTCTTCACCCGTCTTGCCGCCGTGTTTGCGGAGGAGGACTGCGGTTTCGGTTTGGTTATTTTGGATGGCCAGAGATAGTGATGTTTGGTCTTTCCATTTACCTACCTCTATTTTTGCATTCATATTCGCACCGCTTGCGATAAGCAGTTCGACGATTTCCTCCTGACCGCTATGAGCCGCAAGATGTAAAGGCGTTCCGCCAATCTTATCCTTCGCATTCACATCCGCACCTTTGGTGATGAGTAGTTCGGCGATTTTCTTGTTTGCCACACTATGCAAAGGAGTCCATCCACGCGAGGCTTTCGCATTCACATCTGTCCCAGCAGTCAAGTGCTGTTTAACCGCTTCAATGTTTCCTGTATAGGCAGCCTCGTGAATTGAGATGTCTGGTGCTTTGGCTGTCGTCGGTTCTGGTTGCTTCGTCGTGGCGCACCCCACCAGAAGCACGGCTGCGAATGTTGTGAGTAGGAGGTGTTTCATTTTTCTTCAGCTTTCAATTCTTCACCTGATTTTCCTCCTCTACTTTCGGATGGTTGTCCTGTCTGCCAACCAGATCATATCGGGATTTTTTGGCGAAGCAACGTTGAGAGGCATTAGTCGATTGTTGATTGGTTTGATCGTACGGGGGTCGAGCCATTTTTTAATTTCGGCGTGACCATCGGCAAAGCTTAAACCTGCGGCACTGTTATGGTAACTGGCAGGGTAGTCTATAATGCGCACAGAACCCGGGCTTTCGACCATCTGATTGGCGAATCCACCGGCGTTGATGCTGTCGGGGTGTTCGTCCAGCAAAACGTACAGTTTGGATGGCCCGGGATTCAAAAGATCAGAGGATCTGATATACACCTTGTATCGGCTTCCGGGCAACCATCCTCCCGGTCCGCCCATCGCCTGGCTCATGCCCATGCTTCGCACTCGCAAGTGTCTCTTGCCCTTGATGGTGACATAACTGTTGTCAGCCGGACATTTGTACACTCGCGCACTCGGAAGGTAGGGGGCAAACTTGGCCCGTTTCGGATCCAGCAAATCAAGAATATTCGTGTTGTCCCGATTTCCCGGGTTGTAGTCCAGCCAACCGGCAACCCACGCATAGAGTTCCGTTCCCGAGTTGCCGGGTCTTGTTAGCAGGTCATCGTTGTCATCCGGATACATTAGATGTGCCAACTGCAGTTGCTTAAGATTGTTTATGCATGAGATTCCGTGCCCCTTGGCCTTGGCTTTGGCCAAGGCGGGCACCAGTAGCGCCGCAAGAATGGCGATGATAGCTATCACCACCAGAAGCTCAATAAGCGTGAATGCCCGTCTTGATTCGAGTTTCATTTCCCTTCAGCTTTCAATTCTTTCCTTGTCTTGCCGCCGTGTTTTCTGAGGAGGTCGGCGGTTTCGTTTCGTTTGTACTTGATGGCCCAATCTAGCGGTGTACCTAAAATTACAATCTTCGCATTCACATCAGCACCGTTGGCGATAAGTAGTTCGGCGATTTCCTTATGACCGTCAAAAGCCGCAGAATGCAAAGGAGTCGATCCTTTCCGACTACTCTTCGCATTCACATCCGCACCATCGGCAATGGCTTGTTTGACAGCTTCGATGCTTCCTCGAAAAGCAGCTTCATGAATATTCAAACTTGGCCCACACCCCACAACCACCACGGCTGCGACGATTGCGATGAGTTTTGATTTCATGGTGAGCCGACCGTCAACCCGATGAGTACGGTTTTCAAGGGGTTTTAACTGTTGCCGCCGAACAACAACCCTGCGGCGTTCAAGTGGTGAAGTGGGTTGGTTTAGTTGCCTGCAGCTTTCAATTCTTCACCCGTATTACCGAGGCGTTTGCGAGGGGGCCAGTTCTACCTAACGGCAGCAACAATATTACTCGCTTTGCAGTTTGGTTTGAGCACGAACCAATCTTCCCTTATTTCAACTCTACAAAAACAACATCTATTGGTTTATTTTCGAGGTTTATTCCTTCATGAGTAGCAGCGTCAGCCCATAATACATCACCCGACTTAAAGTCAGCGTTAACTATTGAGCCATCTTCATTGATTAGCTTATGCTTGGTGCTATTTAGAAATATTACGACTCCTGGATTATGTTGGTGCATGACGGACTTTGCATTCGGCCCGTACTTGACTCGAACTATGCGTGCTCGATCATTTTCAATTTCGACACTATAATGCTTCGGATCAACTATGGTTGCGTTTCGTTTTAATTCACTGATGTCACCGGGGTATTCTTTCTTAAATTCAACCAGTATTGTTTCCCAGTCTTTGTCAGTCATGTTTTCTACAGTGTGAATTTCAGATTCGCCTAAACCAATATCACCTGCTTTAATATCCCTAATTTCCCCTTTCCCGCCCTTAGGGGTGAACCTCGCTTTTGCGTCCGTCAGGTGAACGCCTGCTAACCAGCCGTGAGAATGCATAGGAGATTTTTCATACGGGCCATATTTGACACGCAGAACTTTCACATACTCATTCTCAAATTCTACTTTGTAGTGTGTCGGGTCTGCTATAGTTGCGTGTTCAATGACTTTGTTAAGAACGATTTCAGGATCGTCAGGCTGTAGTAAACCATTTAAAGTTCTATCCATTATCTTGTGCCTAAAGACCTCTGGCTTTGATAGATCAAAAAGACATTTTTCATAAACTAACCCAGACGGTGAAGTTCCACGTCGCTCCCATAGAAACTTGTTATCCCATGTCGCTACAAGTTTTGCTGAAATTTGAACGCCGGTAGACGTGTGGTAATTAGAGAATATATTTCCGGAATGTGCATCATAGCTAATTACTCCATGAGCATCAAACGAGTCTGCTTCCCATTGCCATACAACCATCGTTTCATCATTATTATATCTGACGGGGTGGTTTATCTCCCATTTTTGAGCGGAGATTCCATAGGTTTCAGATTCTCTTATATCAACTGAACCTTTCCATAGCCCAATATAGGGTTTTAGGATCGAAAGTTTGCGTCTAGCCAAATCTTGATAAGTATGACTTTCATCACCAGTTATCACTCTGCTGAATCTTCGCTTAGTGCTATTCTCTAAGTCGTTAAAGACTTCATTCCAAAAAAACTCATCAACTTGAAATAAATACGAAATATTATTCTTATTCCATTCATTCCATTTTTTAGTTTCTTCATTTTTTGTCCGGCCCTCTAGTCCTTGGAATTTCAGCATGTTTCCCACTACTGACTCGACTTTAAATTTTAGCTCCCGACTATTGTTGATCGTTTCTACAAAGTGATTGGTGGCATCACTTGCCTTGATCACTTTTGTCATAGACGCAGGCTCTCCTTCGGGAGTAATCCAAGTTCGTTTCCATGTTCCTGGGATGTGCTTTGCCTGTGGTAGTTCAACTTCTTTGTGGTGGTCTGCTTTAGTTGAGCTTACGCTCGAAGCAACAAAGAAGGCTAACAGTGGTGTAATTATTCTTTTCATATCTAGTTAATCAAACTCAAAAATATCACCCAACCAAGGTGCGTCAAGCTAAATTGAATACGCACATATATTATCCAATGTAATTTTCACTAAATCACGGGAGTACCACAACTGGGACCCTTGTGGTTAGTATGTGTTTCATTTCCCTTCAGCTTTCAATTCTTCACCCGTCTTGCCGCCGTGTTTGCGAAGGAGGTCTCAATCAACGTGAAGCCACCTATATGGTGCCGTCTCATTCGCTGCGGAGACGGAAGAACTGCTGTTCGGCACTTGGCCTGACGCGGACGATGTAACGATCATCCTCCTTGGCGGTGCCACTGCCGACCTCGCTCCAGTCGGCCGCTTGGCCAAGCGCATCGGTAGACTCGAGTGCGAAGTTGCCCTTGGCCGGCCAGGAGAACTCGAGGTCGCTGCCGGCAAAATTAACCGCCAATGGCTGCGTCTCTATCACCATCTCGCTCATTTGCAGCTTGTAGAGCGTGCCGCGAGAGTTGCGGACGTAGAGGCTTCGGTTGGCCAGGACCGGCACGGTCAAGCAGGTGCCGGTGATGACCTTGGCCTTGGCCAGTTGCATAAAACGGCTCGGCGACGCCTCGGCGATGTAAAGGTCACCGGTGCGGCTGAGTATGATCAGTTTGGTATCAGCAGCGGTGATAGAAGCGCAAGGAATGCTGTTTTTTGTCCACTGGGTTTCACCGGTTTCCATGTTGATGCATCGGACCGCAGAGTGTGGTGTTGATCCACCGTACAAATAATCGCCGATCACCACCCCGGCGTTGAAGTTGATACGCATGTTGTGGTTCTTCCATTTGGAACTTGTGCTGGTGCCACTCAGCTCGATCAACTCGCAGCCCGGGTTGAAGCTGCTAGACGAGAGGAAGATCTTGCCCTTGTACAAAACTGGGTCTGCGGCATTGATGTCGCTCGATGGAAAGGACTTGGACCAGAGCTGCTTGCCCGTGGCGGCATTCACACCATAGGCGTAGCTGGGGCCGAACATGATAAAAGCCTCGGTGCCGCGATGGTCGTAGGGAACGGGACTCGCATAGCCTGGTGTGCCACTGGCGGTCTTCCACTTGAGGCTGCCATTTGTCTTACTAAGTGCAATCCCGCGTGAGCTAACATTGTAAAAAACATTGTCTCCGTGGATCAACGGTGAGGAGGCGAAACCCCAGGTAGGCGTCGGAAGACTGTAGAGTTGTTTTAAATCCCTGTTCCACACCTCGTCTCCAGTGGACGCCTCAAGACAAAACGCCTTCCCAGTTTTACTAAGGGTGTAAACGTATTCGCCGTCGACGGTAGGAGTTGCACTGGGTCCACCATCGTATTGTATGGGGCTTAATGCTTCAGAATAGGAATGTCGCCACAGAATATCACCAGTCGCTTCCTCCAGGGCGTAAACCGTGTCGCGGTTGGATTTGTTGCCCATGGTGAACACCCGTCCATCGGCAATCGAGACGGTGGTAGAGCCAGTGCCGACCGAGGCGTTCCAAAGTCGCTTGGGCCCGCTTGAGCCCCATTTCTCGAACCAGTCCGTTTCCTGCGAGATACCGTTGTGGTCGGGACCGCGCCAGTTGGGCCAATCGGCCGCTTGAAGCCAGACAGTCGAGCCGAGCAGCATGGCTGTTATGAGTGTTTTCATTTCTCGATATAGCTTAGTGTTGAAAAAGTAGTTCAAAATCCCTCTGCATCAATGGAGTAATTTTAAAGGCACAGCACAGCTGCGATTGTTGTGATTAGTATGTGTTTCATTACTCTACCAATTTAACCCGAAAATAATTCATCTTAAAAGGAACAATGGGCAAACGGGGATCAGTGAACTTAATCGAGCTTCCGGTGCCTTGGACTTCTCCAAGCTCACCCCATTTCTTTAAATCATGTGAAGCTTCGATTAAGTAGGTTGAGCCCGATTTACTTTCGAAGTTAAGGGAGAATGGAGAGGCGGATTTGCTGAAGGTGTTAACCTTAATTTCTTTAAGAATTATAACAGGTAATTCTCCAAAGGTTTCACCAAAGCCGGTTGCCCCCGGGTTAATAAATATTTTGGCATTACCGGATACGTTTCTGAACACATTAGCTTCAAGTGAAGGCGCATCACCTTCAAAAGTAACGCTCGTCAGACTTCTGCAGCTTGAGAAGGCAGATTTCTCAATGCTGGTGACACTGTCGGGGATCGTCACGCTCGTCAGACTACTGCAGCTGTTGAAGGCGCTTCTCCCAATTCTGGTGACGCTGTCGGGAATCGTTACGCTCTTCAGGTTGGTGCATTTCCAGAAGGCCCTATCCCCAATGCTGGTGACCGGTTTTCCGTCATAGGTAAGGGGGATTGCCAATGCTCCAGAGACAATCTCATTACAATCTGTGATGGTAACGGTGTTGCCGCCGACTTTGTATCTCAAATGATCAGTTGGGGATACCGTTTTATAAACTACAGGCAACCCTCCAAAGGTTTCACCAAAGCCGGTTGCACCCTGGTAAATAAATACTTTGGCAAAGTCTGATACTCCGGAGAATGTATGTCGTGTAGGCGCATTACCTCTAAAAGTAATGCTCTCCAGACTACTGCAGTAAACGAAGGCATTCCATCCAATGCTGGTGACGCTCTCGCCAATAATCACACTCGTCAGACCGCAGTATTCGAAGGCCCTGCTCCCAATGCTGGTGACGCTGCCGGGGATCGTTACGCTAGTCAACTCAGTGCAGTCATAGAAGGCCAAATCCCCAATGCTGGTGACGCTCTCGGGGATTTTAACGCTGGTCAGGCCACTGCAGTGGGCGAAGGCCTTCTTCCCAATGCTGGTGACGCTCTCGGGGATTCTAACGCTGGTCAGGCTACCGCAGTAATCGAATGTCCACCCTTCAATGGTGGTGACGCTGTTGCCAATCGTCACGCTCGTTAGACTACTGCAGTGAGCGAAGGCACGATCTCCGATGTAAGTGACGCTGTCGGGGATTCTAACGCTGGTCAGCCTACTACAGCCAGAGAAGGCCGAGCTCCCAATGCTGGTGACGCTGTCGGGGATCCTCGCGCTCGTTATTCTACTGCAGTTATAGAAAGCCGAGCCCCCAATGTTGGTGACCGGTTTCCCCTCATATATGGAAGGAATGTACAACTCTCCAGAGGCATTATTGTCACAACTAACAATGGAGACCTTTCCTCCCGCGACCCTGTATGTCAAAGGATCCGCATTAACCTCATTAACCCCGCCGAACAGCAACACAACCACGGGTGCGATTGTTGTGAGTAGGAGGTGTTTCATTTTCCAGCGGCTTTTAATTATTTGTCTGTCTAATCTTCAATATAGCCTTGCTCGAGAGCCCATTTTCTCCATTTAGATTCTCTATATCTTACTGCTCTTTGAGCTTTTCTAAGTGTTACAACTGCTAATATGCCAAAAGTAAGGCTAAACAATAAAAAAGCATAAATGTATACTGCCATCCATGCGCCATCTTCCCATTTATTAAGATAAATATCATATGCTATTTTAATCATAAAAACTATTGGAGCAACTACAAATGGGAGACAAAATATTACTGGGGCAAAATAATATAGAAAAAATTTCTTCACCTTACTAAAAACAGGTACCCA
>JASLKQ010000046.1 GCA_030747505.1 Verrucomicrobiota bacterium
GGCAAATGGCATATGGGTGGGCAGCGTGACGTGTCTGAGGCTCCGGCCATTACCGAGTATGGATTTGATGCTTCCTTAACCAATTTTGAAGGGATGGGTCCGAAGCTTTTGCCTTTAACGCTTAGGCCGGGGCAGGATCCCAAGAAGCCCGGGCGCATTTGGGGGGATGCAGTGCGGTTGGGCAAAGGGGTGCGCTGGATGCAACGCTCGGAAATTACCGGCGGTTTTGTTGATGAAGCCATTCCCTTTATTCAAAAGGCAGTAAAGGCGAAGAAGCCTTTCTATATCAATCTTTGGCCTGATGATGTGCACAGCCCCTTCTGGCCACCGGTCGATAAATGGGCGGACGGAAAACGCGGGCTATACCACTCGGTATTGCAGGAGATGGATCGTCAATTGGGTAAACTCTTTAACTTGATTAACCAGAACCCCGGGCTTCGCGATAACACATTGGTTCTCATCTGTTCAGATAACGGCCCGGAGCAGGGCGCTGGTTCTGCCGGGCCTTTCCGTGGGTTTAAGACACATCTCTATGAGGGAGGGGTGCGTTCTTCACTCATTGCCTGGGGGCCGGGCTTGGTGGCCAAGAAGAACCATGTGAACCGCACCACTGTTTTCTCAGCAATCGATCTGGTGCCGACTCTGCTGGACATCACCGGTTCATCGCATCCTAAAGGTGCAAACTATGATGGGGAATCATTGCCGGGCACACTCTTGGGTAAATCGGATGCTTCGCGCAAGGCACCGATTTATTTCCGCCGTCCGCCTGATCGCGATTCCTTTTATGGAGACAAAGACCTGCCGGACTTGGCCGTTCGGGATGGAAAATGGAAATTTCTCTGCGAATATGATGGTGCCGAGCCGGAGCTCTTCGACATGGAAAAGGATCGGGGCGAGATCAATAATGTTGCCGGGAAGCACCCGGAACTGATAGCGAACTTTTCCAAGGCTTGTATTGCCTGGCATAAGTCCCTGCCTCCGGACAACGGCCCGCAATTAGCAGGCAACTTTCGCCGTCAACCTCCAAAGAAACTCAAAAAGAAATGAGAGGATTCGGAAGAATATTGCCGGGGAGATTTATTACTCTGCTATTATTTGCTGGCATTCGGTCTTTGTTGTTGGCAGCCGATTCCCCGCTGGCGGTTCAGTCAACCTTCAAGACGCACTGCATTAAATGTCATGGTAAAGAAGACAAGGTTAAGGGTAAGGTTAACCTGCTCAAGCTGAAATCAAACGATGATCTTCTGGCAAAGCCGGAGTTGCTCGAAACATTGATTGCGGTGCTGAAGGATCACGAGATGCCGCCCAAGGATGAGCCGGTGATGTCAGAGGCCGAGCGCAAGCACATGATTGTGCGGTTCCAGGCAATGCTTCGGCAGGTCCTGAAGGCCCGGCCGGTTGTGCCCACGCCGATCCGGCGCATGACCCGATTTCAATATAACAACGCGGTGGTGGATCTCCTTGAGCTGGACCGCGTAATCTTCCGGCTCAATGAACGACTGATGCGACGCCGGGATGATTACTTTCATCCGCAAACCAAAAAAATGCCCGATCAGGTGCGTATCTCCAGTCGGCCGCTCAGTAAGGACATCGATAACCAGCGTCCTGAGGGGTTCAGGGGGGTGGCATCGTTTCCCCAGGACAAACGTGCCGAGCATGGTTTCGATAATCGTGCCGATCACCTGACGCTTTCGCCGCTCCTGATGGAATCGTTTCTCAAGCTCAGCCAGACCATCGCTGAGAGTCCGGACTTGAACCCAAAGGAATGCCGTAGCTGGGACTGGCTTTTTGCTCCACCGGGACAACCTGCCCGCGGTCCGGTTAAAGGTCGGTATGAGGTGGAAGAGGGAGGCCCGGTAAAGTTGGTGGGGGCTCCAAAGGGTCGTGTCTGGTCCCAGAACATGCGCCGATGGGGTGCTCACTGGAGCGGGGATACGCAGCTCATCTGGATGTGTCGGGAAAAAGGGTTGGAGATGACACTCGCCTTCGAATCGGCTGCCGCCAAAGGACTTCGCATCGGGCTGACCAAAGCGCCCGATTACGGAACTTTTGAGCTGTATCTGGATGAGGTGAAACTTGGGAAGGCAATCGACCTTTATGATTCGAAGGTAATGCGTGCTCCTGATAATATGTTTAGAGAGGTAAAGATCTCACCCGGGCGCCATACTTTAAAAATCAAATGTGTTGGTAAGGCAGATCAGTCCAAAAGTTTTCTCTTTGGCATGGATTACATCGAGCTTTCCCTTGCAGAGCCCCTCTCGAAACCCACTACGATAGTCAGAACTGAGGTGGAGGAAATCCGTTCCCGGCTGAAGAAGCTGCTCCGGCGTGCCTTTCGACGGCCGGTTGATCCTGAAACCCTTGAACGCTTCGCAAAGTTTGCGCAAAAGCAGCGGGCGGCTGGGGCTACCTTCGAGCAGACGATGCGCACCGTGGTCGGAGCCATCCTTGGCATGCCCGACTTTCTCTATTTCTATGAAGCTCCTGACCGGAATAATTCAGGTAATAAAAATCACGGGCGTCAGCCTATCAGTGACTTCGAGCTGGCCTCGCGTCTGGCTTTATTCTTTTGGAGCAGTATTCCAGATGACACGCTGCTGGATCTCGCCGGGGCCGGCAAATTGAGTGACCCGAAAGTACTCAACGCCCAAATTGACCGGATGTTGAATGATCGGCGGTCGGGTCGGTTTTGCGAGAATTTCCCCTCCCAATGGTTGCAGCTCGATCGCCTGATCACCTCGGTCCCGGATCCGGAGAAGTTTGCCTACTTCTATCTGGTGGATGGATACCGAAGCAGTATGCACATGATTTCCGAGCCGCTGCTCCTCTTTGAGACTGTCTACATTGAGGATCGCTCCATCATGGAATTGCTGGATCCAAAATTTACCTGGGAGAACCCCATGCTCCGCGCGAACTACGCAGGCCACTCCAAGGCAGGTCACGATGTTGTGACCCAGCTTTTCAAGCGTGTACCATTGACCGACCCGCGTCGTGGAGGCGTCATTACCTGTGCGGCCGTCATGACGATGACCGCCACCCCGACGCGCACCCAGCCCATTACCCGGGGCGCTTGGATCAACGCAGTGATCTTCAATAACCCGCCTGAGCCACCACCGGCCGATGCCCCGCCGCTGCCTGAGGCCAGCAAGGAAGAATTGGCAAAATTCACCATTCGCGAGCGTCTGGCTGCTCATCGCAAGCGCGAGGACTGCGCAGGTTGCCACAACAAGATCGACCCCATGGGCTTTGCCCTAGAAAACTACGGGCCAACCGGCGTCTGGCGTGACAAGTACGAAAATGGGCGGGAGGTGGATGTCAGCGGCGTGTTGTTTAATCAGTATCAATTCAAGACATTGATTGAATTCAAGCAATTGGTCTTGAAGGAAAAACGGCGGTTCATTCGTGGATTCACCGCCCACCTCCTGTCCTACGCCTTGGGGCGCGAACTTGGGCCGGCCGATTCACCGGCATTGGATGACATGACTGACCGGGCAATGAAAGGACAGGACCAGATGCGTGCGGTCCTAAAAAGTATTGCGATGAGTGAGCCTTTTCTCCACAAGAATACCCATGAGGGAAAATGAAAACGCAGCAGGGAAAAAGGAAAATTTTCGCATCGTAAGCCTCAATCCATGCGGTACAATAATTACAGGACATCCTTAACATGACCCATAACGACAGTATCGGTTCTCTTTCACGCCGCAGCTTTCTTGCGGGTGCCGGTGGTGCCACGCTCGGCTTGCCGTGGCTGGAGAGTTTTGCCCATGCCCAGGGAATCAAAGCCAAGGCTCCTGCCAAACGGTTGGCTTTTTTCTACCTGCCAAACGGTATTACCCGACGTGGATTCTTTCCCGGTGAAGGCGACCGGCCGTTGCCGAAGTTCGCCGGCCAGAACAACGTCTGGCGTTTTGAAGGCAAGAGTGTTCCGGTTGGCAGCCATCCCCTGACGCTTACACCAACGCTGGCCCCGCTGCACAAAATGCGTAATAAAGTCTCGCTGATCACCGGCATGGATCGGACATTTCAGCACGGCACCGATTCCCATGCCCAGTGCGCGTCCTGTTTCCTTACCAGTGTTGCTCCCTACGAGGTTGAAAACTCCGCCTACCCACTTGATCGCACATTGGACCACATTGCCGCTGACAGCATCGGACAATCGACTCCCTATTCGACCCTTGAACTGAGTTGCAACGACCATAAGAACAACATCGAGTCGATTTACTTTGATAACATGTCCTGGTACGGCACCGGCCACGTGGCGCCATCCATGAGAAACCCGCGCAAGGTCTACGACCGCCTGTTCGGCACGCAAGCCAACACGCGTTTTCGCAACATTACCGATCTTGCCCTTGGTAACGCCCGCCAACTGCAAAAGCATCTGAGTGCCAACGACCGGCAAAAATTTGAGGAATACTTTGAGTCGGTGCGCACGGTCGAAACACGGATGGATCGGATCGATGAAATGAAGTCCGAGCTGAACAAGGCCAATATCAAGCGCCCGGCCGAACATTTGCCGCGCAACGAGTACATTCACCTGATGGGCGACCTTTTGGTAATGGCATTGCAAAACGGGCTAACAAATGTCGGCTCACTGATGGTGGGTCCTGAGCGATGGACAACGGCCACCAACTGGGAAGGCATTCTGGATAAACCCTATAGTCATCACGGCATGACCCACGCCATTGGCACCCATCTGGAACATCTCCTTAAACTGGACCGCTTCCACGTCCTTGCCTTCTCGCGACTGCTTGAACGAATGGAGGGCATCAAGGAAGCCAACGGCACCACGCTGCTCGATAATACCATTTTTACCCTCGGAGCCGGTATGGGAGATGGCACCACTCACCAGTATAACGACCTGCCTCTGGTTGTGGCCGGCGGTGGAGGTGGCAAGCTGAAACTTGGCACCCACATTCACTGCAAACGAGGCACTCCGCTGGCCAATCTCTGGCTCACTCAACTGCATGCCTTGGGCATCAAGCGCAAAAAGTATGCCGATAGCACTGGCGTCATCCCGGAAATTCAGGCCTGACGCTGATTTCAATTGGGCTTTTTTATAAACTCGCCCCTTGAATCCATTGATCCCCTTCGGCATCCTTTTCCCGTTCCATGAAACACCAATCTCTTTTTATTCGTGCTGTGGTCATTCTGGCTGCAGGTTTATTTTTCGTTACTCAAGCCAAGGCGGCAGATAAACCTAACATCATTGTTATTATGGCTGATGACCTCGGTTACGGGGATATCGGTTGTTACGGTGCCAAGCCCAAGAACCTGAAGACACCGCACATCGATAAGTTGGCCGCGGGCGGCATTCGCTTTACCAGCGGTTATTGCTCTGCCTCAACCTGCACACCTACACGCTTTTCTTTTCTTACAGGTAAATACGCCTTTCGTCAGGCGGGAACCGGCATCGCCCCTCCCAATGGTCCTGCGGTTATTAAACCGGGGCCGGAAACTCTGCCGAGTCTGCTCAAGAAGGCGGGCTATAAAACGGCCGTTATTGGTAAATGGCATTTGGGCTTGGGTGGTCCTGATGGCCCCGATTGGAATGGTGAGCTTAAACCCGGTCCGCGTGAGATTGGGTTTGATTACAATTTTCTTTTACCCACCACCAATGACCGTGTGCCGCAGGTCTATGTGGAGAATCACCGGGTAAAAAATCTGGATCCCAAGGATCCGTTGTGGGTCGGAAGAAAGAAACCAAGCCCGGATCATCCCACCGGTATGACTCATCGGCACACATTGAAGATGGACTGGAGTCATGGGCATAATTCCACCATTCATAACGGGATTAGTCGTATCGGTTTCTACACAGGCGGGCATAAGGCACGCTTTCGCGATGAGGATTTGGCCGATGAATGGGTCAAGCAATCCAACAAGTGGATTGAGGCCAACAAGGATAACCCATTCTTTCTCTTCTTCTCCTCCCATGATCTGCATGTGCCACGAATTCCGCATGAACGTTTTCGTGGCAAGTCCGCCCTTAGTTATCGGGGTGATGTAATTGTACAGCTGGACTGGTGCGTGGGGGAACTCGTCAAGACGTTGGATCGACTGAAGCTCTCCAAGAATACCCTGATCGTCTTCTGCTCAGACAACGGTCCGGTGGGTGATGATGGTTACAAGGACGAGGCGTTGGAGAAAATGGGAGATCATCAGCCCAACGGCCCCTTCAGTGGAGGTAAATACAGTGTGTTGGAAGGTGGTACCCGCACACCTTTCATTACCTACTGGCCTGGTCGCATTCAACCGCAAGTGTCTGATGAAATGGTTTGCACTATTGATCTGGCGGCCAGTTTTGCTGCGCTTACCGGGGTGAAGTTGCCCAAGACTGCGGTGCCCGACAGCTTTAATGTACTGGGGGCACTATTGGGAGAAAAAGGCGCCAAGGGTCGAGATCATCTGGTGCAGCAGGACAACGGCCGCGGCGGCAACTACGGCTACCGCGTGGGCAGTTGGAAGCTCCAGCGCCATGATGCAAAGCGCAAACGCAATGTTATTGTCACCAATAAACTTGCCAATCAGGCGGCACCACGGTTTGCCCTGTTTGATCTAAGTAAAGACATTCAGGAAAAGAAAAATGTTGCCGCGCAGCACCCTGAGGTTTTTGAGCGCATGAAAAAGGAGCTGCAGGGCATTATTGATGCAGGCCGTAGCCGGCCTTAGCGCGACCTCCTTGGAGCCTGATGAAAACACGTTTACTGCTCTGGGTCTGTACGTTGATCTTCATAGCCGATCTGCCTGTTTCCAGTGAGGCAGCAAAGCGCAAGAAGCCGGTTCCTCAGCTGGATGAAGAGATCACGGTTGCCAAATTGCGCGAGGACTTTGCGGTTCTTCGTGAGGCTCTGGAGAAAGCGCATCCCAGCCTCTATCTTTATACTTCGAAGGGGAAGTTTGATAAACTTTTTGATGCGACAGCGAAGTCATTTGATAGGCCTTTAACCCGAAAAGAATTTTATCTGCGTGTGGCTCCGGTGGTTGAGATGGTGAAGTGCGGCCATACCTATTTTGACTTTCCTCCAAAGTTGTTAAATCAACTCAGCCGTGAGGAGGAGCTTTTCCCCTTGCCGGTTTTCTTTTTGAACCGCAAGGCATATGTGGACTTCGAGGGTGAAGGCATTCCCCTGGGGGCAGAGCTAATCTCCATTAACAAGCAACCCATGGCAGAGGTTCTTGCCAGGCTCCTGCCTTATCTTCGATCTGATGGATATAACCAGACCATGAAATACCGGATGTTGGCCGATGAATTTGCCCTTCATCACCGGCTGGTATTTGGGGTATCAAAAGAATATCAAATTCAGTACATCCCCTTTGGCAAAAAAGAACCTGTGACTGCCAAGTTACAGACTCTCTCCGGTTCGAAACTCCAGAAGCGTTTGATTAATCGGCATTCGGCAAAAGGTAAATTCAAGAATTTCCAGTTCAAATGGATTGAAAGGGATGTTGGTCTGTTGACCGTTAACTCCTTTGACTTTGGACTAAAGAAGAAAGGCCGCCAAAAGTATCGTGAATTCCTGAAGGAAACCTTTGAAGCAATTGGTGAGCAGGCAGAAGCGAAGCATTTGATTGTCGATGTGCGTTTTAATGAGGGGGGGTACATTGGCCATGATGCGGCTCTATTTTCGTATTTGGCACAGGAACCTTTCCGTGAAAACGAGTCTGCTGTTGCCAGGGTGATTGATATTCCCCTTGAGAAATATCAGGACAAAAAGGAATTCTTCAAGGGGGTGGAAAAGGCCATAGAAAAATCCCTGGCCAAGGAATTCAAAAAAGCACCCGATGGTCTTTTTCATCTGGTTGATGAAAAGAATAAGGTGAGTCGCCCTAAAAAACTCGGATTCAAGGGGCATGTTTACATCTTAACCAGTGGATGGACCCATTCAGGAGGAGCAGTGGTTTGTTCCATGGCCCTGAATAATGACAACGTGACCTTCATTGGGCAGGAAACCGGTGGTGGTCATGAGTATTACACAGCCGGCAACATGGTTCTCTACACCCTGCCCAATACCCTGTGCCAGGTGGAGGTGCCCATGATCCTTTATCGCAATGAGGTTCCTGAAAGCAGTTTCCCAAAAGGCAGCGGGATTATCCCGAAGCATCAGGTTGTCCAAACTCAGAAGGATTTTATTTCTGGTGAGGATACCGTGATGCAGTTTGCCTTGGAACTAATCCGCAAATCCAAACCATAAACCAAATATGAGATTCAAACTAATGACCCTATCGCTTCTGGCTGTTGGATTCGTCATGGCCGATTCCAAACCCTACAAAGGGAAGGCGCACTCCATTCCCGGCAAGATTGAAGCCGAGCATTATGACGAAGGCGCTCCGGGCAAGGCCTATCATGATGTGGAGGAAAAAAACCTTGGGGCTGACTACCGTAAAGCCACTCAGGTGGATATTGAAAAGCGTTCCGATGCCTCCAATGGCCACGGCATCGGCTGGACGCGCAAGGGTGAGTGGCTCAATTACACCGTGGAAGTGAAGGAGGCGGGTGCCTACACCATCGAGATGCCTGTGGCGTCCAATAAGCAGGGCGGCATTTTCCATCTGGAGATCAAAGGCAGGGATATTACCGGTCCGATCCGCATTCCCGATACCGGAGGCTGGCAAATCCTTAAGATGCTTCACCACAAGAACGTGAAACTCACCAAGGGGCGTCATGTTATTCGTGTAGTGATGGACAAGCAGGGACCTTCAGGCAGCATTGGCGATATCGACTATTTCAAGTTTGTGAAAAACTCAGAATAGATTGAACCCCGCGCTTCGCGCTTAATGCGGCTCGATTCAATGAGCACCCCCATCGGAACCCCCTTTAAGGAAGGCGCGCGTCGCGTGCTTTTGTGCGGCTCAGGCGAACTGGGCAAGGAAGTCGTTATTGAGCTGCAACGGTACGGCGTGGAAGTGATTGCCGTGGATGCCTACGCCAATGCTCCGGCCATGCAGGTGGCTGATCGGGCCCATGTCATCTCCATGCTTGATGGGGATGCCCTGCGTGGCGTTATCGAGAAGGAACAACCTGATATGGTGGTGCCCGAGGTGGAAGCCATTGCCACTGATGTGCTTGCGGCGATCGAGGCTGAGGGCAAGGTGGAGATTATTCCCACTGCGCGCGCCACGCAGCTCACCATGAACCGTGAGGGCATCCGCAGACTGGCAGCTGAGGAACTGGGCCTGCGAACCTCCCCTTATAAATTTGCGGCAACCAGAGAGGAATACCTCGCTGCGATTGAAAAGATTGGTATGCCGTGTGTGGTGAAGCCCATCATGTCCAGCTCGGGCAAGGGCCAGAGCACGGTGAAGAGTGAGGCCGATATAGATGCCTCGTGGGAATATGCGCAGGCAGGCGGTCGGGCTGGTGCAGGCAAGGTAATTGTCGAGGGGTTTGTGGATTTTGATTATGAAATTACCCAGCTCACGGTGCGGCATGTGGATGGCACCAGTTTCTGTGATCCTATTGGCCATATCCAGATTGATGGAGACTACCGTGAATCATGGCAGCCCCAGTCCATGAGCGATACGGCACTGGAAAATGCCCGCGATTGTGCCAGGAAAATTACTGATGCACTCGGAGGGCGTGGTATCTTTGGGGTGGAGCTTTTTATTAAGGGCGATGAAGTTTACTTTTCTGAGGTCTCACCCCGTCCGCATGACACCGGGATGGTCACCATGATTGCGCAGGATCTCTCGCAATTCGCCCTGCATGCCCGTGCGATTCTCGGCTTGCCCATCCCGAACATCGTTCAGCACGGGCCCAGTGCCAGCGCGGTAATTCTTGTGGAGGGCGAGAGCGAGCAGGTCAGCTTCGGCAACCTCAATGAAGCACTGGCCCAGCCGGATACCCAGTTGCGGCTCTTTGGCAAGCCGCAGGTCAAAGGCAAGCGTCGCATGGGTGTGGCCATTGCCCGCGGCCAATCTATCGATGAGGCCCGTCAGAAGGCTAAGGCCGCCGCTGCTGCGGTTGAAGTGAAACTATAAACTTACCTTCTTTTCCTTGCGGTGTAACGTATGGGGCGAAATGATGCGCCCTTCGCCATGAAAGCGTTGCTTATTCCATTTCTGTTTTTTGCCTCAATGGGCAGTGCTGCAAAACCGAATGTTCTCTTTATTGCCATTGATGATTTAGCGCCCGCCTTGCGTTGCTACGGCAACCTGATTGCCAAGACACCGCACATTGACCGGCTGTCGACAAGCGGGGTGCGCTTTGATCGGGCGTATAATCAGCTTCCCCTGTGCAATCCCACCCGAGCCAGCGTGATGACCGGTCTTCGGCCGGACACCATCAAGGTTTATGATCTGGATCGTCATTTTCGTGATGAAGTGCCCAAGGCGGTGACGCTTTCCCAAACTTTTATGCGTAATGGCTGGTGGGCAGGGCGCGTGGGGAAAATCTATCACTACAATGTGCCGGCCAGTATTGGAACTGATGGCTTTGATGACCCACCCAGTTGGCAAAAGACCGTGAACCCAAAGGGTCGTGATAAAATCGATGAAGCACTCATCTTTAATGCCGAACCTCACCGCAAGATCAGTGCGGCTTTAAGTTGGTTGGCTGCAGAGGGAACGGACGAGGAGCAGACTGATGGCATGATTACTACTGAAGCCATTAAGTTAATGGAAGCGAAGCGCGATAAACCGTTTTTTCTCGGCGTCGGATTTTTCCGCCCACACACCCCGTATGTGGCGCCCAAAAAATATTTTGAAATGTATCCCTTGAAGGAGATGCGCCTGCCGTACGCGCCCAAGGGCGATCGCGATGATATTCCCACCGCTGCCTTTGCCCACAATTGCCCCGTGCCGCATTACGGACTGGATGAATTGACTCTGCGCAAGGCATTGCAGGCCTACTATGCGACGATCTCATTTGTGGATGCACAAGTGGGCCGGTTGATGAGCGCATTGGATGAACTTCAACTGACTGGCAACACCATCGTCGTCTTATGGAGTGACCACGGTTATCATCTCGGTGAACACAATGGTATCTGGCAAAAACGTACGCTCTTCGAGCAGTCGGCACGGAGCCCACTTATTATACGGGCACCCGGCATGAAGGGTAACGGCACCGCCAGTACGCGCATCGTGGAGTTTGTGGATATTTATCCCACACTAACCGACCTTGCTGGATTGAAGAACCCCAAGGGTTTGGAAGGACGCAGTCTTAAGCCTTTACTGGCAGATCCTTTGGCCAAATGGAATGGAACGGCCATCACTCAGGTGTTGCGTCCGGCTGATAAACGCCTCACCAAGCCGGTAATGGGTCGCAGTATCCGTACCGCCCGTTGGCGATACAGTGATTGGGCCGAAGGCAGGGCCGGCGTTGAACTTTATGATCATGCCAGTGATCCCATGGAATTCAACAACCTCGCCATCAGGCCCGATGCACAGTCCAAAGCCGTGATGAATATGCTGCGTAAAGCGTTGGAAAAGAAAGCCAGCGGCAAGGTGCCAACGACACCGTTTAATCCAAAGCGCCTATGAGAATTTTATTAATCATTTTATTGTGCCTGTCCGGATCAATATTCGGGGCGGATTCGTTGCCGCCGCTCGAGGAGGTGCCGCAAACAGTGGGCGAGTTATGGGAGGACTATGATCCACGTGCTGAATCCTTGAAGGTACAATTGGTCCGGCAATGGGAGGAGGATGGAATCGTAATTCGATATTTGCGTTACTATATTGGCACCTTCAAAAGTAAACCGGCCTGGATGGCGGCCTTTTATGCCTTTCCTAAAAACGCAAAGAACTTGCCCGGTGTGTTGCACATGCACGGTGGCGGTCAGCGGGCAAATTTGACATTGGTGAAGTTTCATGCGTCGCAGGGATACGGGGCCTTGTCAGTGAACTGGGGAGGCAAACCCATGGAAGGGGCCAAACCGGGTGAGGCCAATACCGATTGGGGAGCAGTGGATCCCACCCAGAATAATGTGCAGGGTTATTTCAACGTGCTGCCGGGCGAAAAGTTTTTGGACGCACAGGAATCGCCGCGCAACTGCAATTGGTTCCTGATTACCCTTGGTTGCCGGCGTGGGTTGACGTTTCTGGAGCAGCAACCGGAGGTGGATGGAAAGCGATTGGGGATTCGCGGGCATTCAATGGGAGGGAACCTTACCATGTATGTGGCGGGCTCAGATCCGCGCGTGAAGGTAGCTTCGCCTTCAGTCGGTGGCTCAGGTTACCGCACCTATTCGCGTTACGGATTACTGCCGCAGATAAGAAAGGTAAAAGGGGACCTTGAACTGTTTCGCCGTACCATGGGTTATCAGTTTTATGCTCCACGCATTACAGCACCACTTTTACATCTGGGTGCGAGCAACGATTTCCATGGCCAAATGGATGCGACTTATGCAACAGGTGCGAAGGTAAGAAAGCCGGTGCCGCAAAGATTTGTTTTTGCACCACACTTCAATCACCGGTTTTACCCGGAACAACAGGTGTCCCGCATTCTGTGGTTGGACCAACACCTTAAGGGAGGGGTGAGACTGCCGGAAACCCCGGTAAGTGAGCTGAAGCTTAAGCCGATTCCAATGTTACGTGTTACACCTTCCAAGGGGTTGCCTGTAAATCGGGTCGATATTTACTATTCGGTTGATCCGGATTCGAGGTCACGCTTTTGGCGTGATGCAGAAGCAAAGCGGGATGGCAGGAGTTGGGAGGCGCAATTACCGGTAATGGATTTGAAACGCCCGTTATTTGTGTTTGCCAATATTTATTATCAATTACCCACGCCAGCAGTCTTGCCGCGAAATCAACAGGTTGGAGAGGTTTGTGTTAGTTCACTTTTACATGAGGCAAAGCCTGCAGCACTTGAAAGTGCCGGAGTGGAAACTTTCGGTCGAACTGAACGAGTCATTGATGATTTTAAACGGGGTTTTCATGATTGGTACACAATTAACGGCACCCATCGCCCTCTGTGGCAGCACTGGACTCGCAAGGTGACCGACCCCAAATGGCGTGGGCCCAAGGGCGCGAAGCTGGCGCTCACCATTCAGAGCGAGCAGCCGAATGTACTCGGCATTGTGCTGCACGAAAACACATGGCGCCATTATCGCGGCAAAAAACGTTCGTATGTGGCAGAAGCTAAACTTAAGGGCGGTCAAACCGAAACGGTGGCTTTGGACTTGAGCGATTTCAAAAACGTCACCGACGGCGTGCCGTTAAAGAGTTGGGATGAATTAGATGAGCTCGGCCTCGTTGCCAGGACTACGATTCGCGGGGCGAAGCCAATTGAAGTCGCAGCAGAACCGTGGCAGGGCCCCAAGCCTGTTTTTAAACGCCTGGAATGGCAGCTAGAGGATTGACGTGAGCCTGCTTTCGGTTCCACAAAGGGGCATGCGATTTTTTCTTTATCCGGTCTTGTTGCTTTTTGTTGCAGTTTTGCAGGCAAAGGATAAGCGGCCCAACATCATCTTTCTTTTATCTGATGATCAGGCCGTGCGCACCATGGGCTGTTATGGTGCACCCGGTGTGCAGACGCCCAACCTCGACCGGTTGGGGGCCGACGGGATGATCTTCGATTGCCATTACGACACCACGGCTATCTGCATGGCGAGTCGGGCCAATATTATGACCGGGATGTTTGAGTATAAGACCGGTTGCAATTTTGAACACGGCACGATGGCGGAGGTTCATTGGAAGCGGAGTTATCCCGTTCTGTTGCGCAAGGCAGGGTATCGGACAGGGTTTGCGGGTAAGTTTGGTTTTGAGGTGAGTAAAAAGCCCGGGAGCAAAGGTAAACGGTTGCCCGAGGAGGATTTTGACAAATGGGGAGGAGGACCGGGGCAGACCAGTTTCAAGACGGCGCAAAATGAATCAATGAAGGGTTATGCCAAAAAGTGGCCTCACGCGACCTTGTCCTATGGTGCCTTCAGTCAGGACTTTATTCGTGACATGGCAAAAGGCAACGCGCCCTTTTGTCTATCCATCAGTTTCAAGGCGCCACACCGGCCCGTGCAGCCTGATCCCAAGTTTGATCATGTTTATGCCGGAAAAAAATTCCCGAAGCCGGCCAACTACGGCCGCGAGTACGGTAAGCATTTTTCGAAACAAAGCACCATGGGTCGTCAGTACGAACGTTTCAGTGGTTGGAATTATGATAAGGATTATGATGGGGTGATGGCCAAGTATCATCAGCAGATCTATGCCATTGATGTGGCGGTGGGGATGATCCGTGATGCGCTCAATAAACACGGAGCGGCAGATAACACCGTGATTATCTACACCTCAGACAACGGTTTTCTTTGTGGGTCACATGGTTACGGCTCCAAGGTATTACCCTACGAGGAAGCTTCCCGGGTTCCGTTGTTGATATTTGATCCGCGCCATACAAATAGTGGCAAAGGATTGCGGTGCGCTTCATTAACCGGCAATGTCGATTTTGCCCCGACCATTCTGGAACTGGCCGGGTTGCCGGTGCCCCAGAACATGGACGGCCGGAGTCTGTTGAAGCTCTACAATGATCCAAAGGCCCAAACCCATGAGGCATTGCCGCTCACCAATGTATGGGGTCCCAAGGCTGTTCATAGTTTCTCGGTGGTGACCAAGGACTGGAAGTATATCTACTGGCCGTATGCCGAGGGCGAACTGGAAGCGACTGATGAGTTGTACCATTTGTCCAAGGATCGGCTGGAATTGTATAATGTGGTTGAAGACAGTGATTCAAAGGAGGCACTTGCCATCATGCGCCAAAACTATGATCAGGCTGTGAATCACTGGAAGAAGAACGCAGTGCCTTATCATGGCTACGCCCAATACGGGACGATCTTTGATCGAAAAGTAAAATGGACCGATAAACGTGAGGCGTTTTTGCGAGGCAAAAAGTAGTCGGCTTTGCCATTGATTCTAACGGCCAGTTCCATGACACTCTGGGCATGGAAAAATTCCATGCCAGTCGTCGACAGTTTTTGAAAGGAGCCGGTGTGGCGATTGCACTGCCCATGTTGGAATCTTTGCCTGGTGTTCAGGCCGCGCAAAAAACCAAGCGGCCGGTGAAGCGTTTCGTTTGCCTGTCCAATAACTACGGGGTTTACCAAAAGGCATTTTTTGCTGACCCTAGTCAAATGGGGGCCAAGTATGATATGCCTGAGACTCTCAAGGCATTGGAGAAGCATCGCAAGGACATTACCCTTTTCCAGAATCTGGACCATGGTTTTACCGGTGGGCACCAGGGGGTTCCGGTGTTCCTGAGTGGGGTGCGCCCAATCCTTGCCCATAATTATGCCGAGGGAAATATCAGCGTTGACCAGAAACTCGCTGAATATCACGGGGCAGCAACAAGGTTCCCTTCAATGACGCTCGGAGTGCGAGAGCGCAATTTATTGAGTTTTACACGGACCGGAGTACAGGTGCCTTCAATTGATATGCGGGCAGCCTACCGCGCGATGTTTTTTGAGGATACGCCTGAGAGAAAAGTTTCCCGCACTGAGCGGTTCAAACGGCAGAACAGCATTCTCGATGTGGTTAATGAACAGGCAAAATCCTTGAATCGCGGTTTGAGTAAACAGGATCAACATAAGTTGGGCGAGTATCTCGATTCGGTTCGCACCCTTGAGCAAAAGATTGTTCAGCAGGAACCATGGATTAATCGGCCCAAGCCAAAGACCGATGTGCCTGAGCCTAATCCCGGCAATCGGACTGAAGACCAGCTTAAGGCGATGATGGAGATTATTGCTTTGGCTCTGCAAACCGACTCCACCCGGGCCATTACCTGCGTGAGCGGTTTTGCCAATGGCGATTTCGGGCTCAATGGCGGTTATCATGGTTTTTCCCACCACGGAGAACGTCCTGAGCCTGTTGCGGCCTTGAAGAAGATTGAAGGTTATCAGATTGCCATGATGGCTTACCTGATTGATTTATTGAAAGCTCAGGAGGATCCTGTCAATGGCGGCACATTGCTCGACCATACCTCTATTTTATATGGTTGCGGTATGGCTTCAGGCGGGCACTCCACCCGTAACCTGCCGTTGGTTTTGGCTGGAGGCGGATTTAAACACGGAGATCATAAAGTTTATCCGGGACCGCTTTCAGCTGATCACAAATTAGAACCTCAAAGGCTGGTTAGCAAAGAACGACGCTTGGCTGAGGGGGTTTCGGAAGTACCGGCTGCTAACCTATTGCTGTCCATTCTTCAAAGCTGCGGGCTGGAGATCGATCGTTTTGGCTCCAGCACCGGTCCACTGACCGGTTTGGAGTGGTCCTAGGCTTTTGAAGGGTGTGGATCTTTTGCTTTAGCCGGAGTTTCGACATGAATACTTTTCGAAATGTTTCATTTCTGATTCTTACGACCATGTTCATACCGGTCGTTTGGGCAGATGAGGCTTTGCTTAAGGTGAAGCCGTTCATCAGGCAGCATTGTGTTGAATGCCACGGGCCTGATAAGCAAAAAGGGGAGATTCGTTTGGATACATTAAAACATGATTTATCCGACCCTCAAATACTGGAAATCTGGCAGGGCGTGTTGGATCAGCTCAATCTGGGTGAGATGCCTCCCAAAAAGCAGGCGAGACCGGAGCGGGCTCAGATTCAGGAGGTAGTTGATGTTCTGACCCGGTCCTTGTCGAAAGCCTATACAAAGATTCGCAGTACGGGGGGGCAAACCGTGCTCCGAAGGCTTAACCGGTACGAACTGAGGAATACCTTCCGTGACTTGCTTTACCTCAATGGGGCGGACTATCGCCCTGATGCGTCCGGATCGCGGTTGATTGATAATAACGGCAACGGGAGTGTTGAAAGGACCGGTAATGATCCACTGCGGTTTTTCCCGGAGGATGAAGAGGAGGATGGATTCTTCAACCTGGGTGATAAGCTGGTGATGTCGGATTTCCTGCTCAAGCTCACATTGGGGGCCGTTGAGGAAGTCCTGAATCAGGCAACTCACCTTGAACCGCAACCCAAGGTTGAGGTTCAGCATCTCAAAGGGCATTTAAGTAAGCCTCGAGGCAGGGAATTAGAAGTTTTTTGTCGGGAGCTTCACCCCGACTTTACCGGGATATACCGGAATGAACCCTTACGTCCGGATTCACTCAACCGTGGTCTGCCGGTTTCAGCCCGTTACCGCATTAGTATTGAGGTTTCGAGTCATAATCAAAAACATCCCTGGGGTGAACTTTTGCCTACTAACCAGAATGAACCCTTGCAATTGAGTTTATCACTTCGCAAGGGGCGTGAACTGCTCCCAGTGGCCCAATGGGATGTGAAAGGGGATGGCCGGAAATATACTTACACAGTTGAAACCTGGATTGATCAGCAATGGGTGCCGGAGTTGAACTGGGAGAATGGCCCTACTAAACGTGAGCTGCGTACAGATTTGCTCATGAAAAAATATCGGGCAAATCAGGTAACCAAAGCGCCCGACCGCAAGGTGATCACCGATAAAAAGGAATACGACATGGCAAACAATGAGTGGTGGCGGCAAATGTCTCTTTCTCTGCTCAAGAATTTTGAAGGACCCTCGCTTCGGATTCACAATCTTAAAATAGAGCCTTTAATTGGAGAGTGGCCGCCCAGGAGTCATGTCGCCCTTTATGGGGCAGGCGCAGGTGAAGAAATGGAAATCCGGCGGTTGATGATGGCCTTTGCCGAACGTGCCTTTCGCCGACCGGTTAAGCCTGAACTCATCGAGCCCTACATTCAGTTGGTCTTAAAGCAAAGAGTGGAGCCGGTGGTAACCCTTTCCGGCGGTATCCAGGACTTGAGCTACCAGGTGTATGAAGGGCAATGGAGTCGCCTGCCCGATTTTGAAAAGCTAAAGCCGGTGGCCAAGGGCAAACTGCCCAAGGGGCTCATTGACCTGTCGGTGTCCAGGCGGAAGGAAAAATACGGCATGGTATTTACCGGCACCTTGGATGTGCCGAAGGCCGGGCAGTACATATTTGAGATGGCTTCAGATGATGGGGGTCGGATTTTAATCGGTGGTAAAAAGGCGGTGGAACATGACGGGCTGCATGGTGCGCAGCTCAAGAAAGGAAAAATTAATCTGCAGAGCGGCAAGCATGCCATCCGGGTGGAATATTTTGCCTATGGTCAGCCCAATAGTTTTCGTGCTGGCTGGGGTGGGTCTGGGATGGCCCATGCACAACTCTCAGTGGAAAGTTTACGCACTCCCAAGGGCAATCAAAAGAAGCCGGAGGAAGTGCCACTGTTAATTCGCGCCCTGCAGGATGGTTATGCGGCTATTCTTTGCTCACCGCAGTTTTTATATCTTGAGGAAAGTCCGGGAGAATTGGGCAACTTTGCCTTGGCTTCCCGGCTGAGTTACTTTCTCTGGTCCACCATGCCTGATGAAACGCTTTTTGCGTTGGCCCGGGCGGGAAAGCTCAGTCAGCCTGCTGAACTGCACCGGCAGGTGGATCGGATGCTTGCCGATCCGAAATCGGCAGCCTTCATTCAGCACTTTCCCTCTGCATGGTTGCGTCTGGATAAACTGGGTTCCATGCCCCCATCAGGGGGTGACTATCAGTTTTACAAGAATCTTAAGGTCGAGCCCATGCTGGCAAAACAGGTGACCACCTATTTCGAGGAGATCCTGAAAACCAACGGTCGTATTGAGCAGTTTATTGATTCAGATTACACCTACATGAACCAGGTGCTCGGTAAATGGATTTATCGACGCGAGGATATTCGAGGATCCCGATTGCAGAAGGTCTCCACGGAAGACCCACGACGTGGAGGCATCTTTACGTTGCCTGGACTCATGACCGCCACTGCAAACGGGGTGGATACTTCACCGGTAGTGCGCGGAGTTTGGGTGTTGGAAAATATCCTGGGAACTCCGCCTGCTTCGCCCCCCCCGGATGTGGAGCCTTTGCCCACTGATACCCGGGGAGCTGCGAGCATTCGTGAACGACTGGATTTACACCGTAAGAATGAGGCCTGTGCCAGTTGCCATGCGAAAATTGACCCGATGGGGTTTGCCTTTGAGAACTTTGACGTGGTCGGTCGCTGGCGTGACAAGTACCGTGGAGCCCGCGATCCCATTGATGCTTCTGCGGTGATGGCCAATGGTGACAAGATCAAGGATATCGTTGAGTTCAAACAGATGCTTAAAGCTCGCAAGCCGCTTATTGTTCGTAACCTGACCAGCAAAATGCTTACTTACGCTACCGGGCGAAACCTGGAGGCGACCGATCGCGGTGAGGTGGACCGGATTGTTTCCCAATTGGCTAAAAAAGAGGACCGACTGAAGGAGCTCGTTCATCTGGTCGTGCAGAGCAAAATCTTTCGCTCAAAGTAGCTTCTCTTTTCCTTGTATGATTCGGTGCCCTACAGGATGATTTGCCAATGGGCTTAACTAGCGGCATTATGAAGCGGCGCACTTTTTTAAAGGGAGCGGGGATTGCCTTGCTGTTGCCGCGGCTGGAGAGCCTCGGGCAGGTGGTCGCTGGGGAATCGCCGCGAAGATTGCTTACGGTCGTTAATCACCTCAGCTTTTATCAGCCCGAATTGATTCCGAAGACTGACGGTGCATTCAAAAACCCGCCGCCGTTACTCGGCGAGCTTTCCAATCACTTTAAGCAACTGAAGGTCTTTAGTGGACTGGATAATCCCGCCGTGCAAAACGGTTTCGGGCACACGCCGTGTGTTGGTATTCTCTCCGGTTACTTTAATAAATTGCAGCGCAAGAACCGCATCTCCATTGATCAGGCGGTGGCCGATCTGATTGGCGAAGACACGCGTTTCAAGTCACTGGTCTTTCAGGCGGGCGAAAACCTGAACTTTTCCCAGATCTCCTGGGACAAGCACGGCTTGCCAGTTAAACAGATCGATTCGCCCCGCAAGATTTTCAACCTGCTTTTTCAGGTGAATGAAAACGAGAAGGCCCAGCAACAGGTTCTCGCCGAGGATCGTAGTATTCTCGATGCGGTGTCCGCCCAGGCCAAGTCCATGGAGAAGCGTCTCAATGCCACCGATCGGGCGAAAATGGACGAGTATCTCACCTCAGTCCGCGAAGTGGAGAAAACCGTGAAACGTCGCGCCTACTGGGCCGACCGCTCCAAGCCGCAGGTGGATTACGAGATCGAGAACTTCGACCGTAAGTCGGTTGACGACTACGTCGGCACCTTGATGGATCTTGCCGTGCTGGCGCTTCAAACCGATTCCACGCGTGCGGTCACGGTGCAGGTTCCGTTCTGGGAAGGTTTTAAGGAGCCGGGTCTCACCGGTAATTACCATGACTTGTCTCACCATGGCCAGAAGCCTGACAAGCTCAAGAAACTCCTCAAGCTGGAGCACGCGATCCTTAAGCGCATCAACGCGTCCCTCAACACCATGAAGGAACGCACCGTAGGTAATAGCTCTCTGTTCGATCAGACGACCACGCTCATCACCGCTTCCATGGGCAGCGCTAACTCTCACAATTTTGATGATCTTCCCGCTCTGGTATTTGATAGCCGTATGAAGTCCTCCGGCTATTGGCGGCGTAAGGATACGCCGATGAGTAATCTCTACCTTGGCCTGTTGCAGCAATTCGGCGCCGAGGGTGACCGCTTTGGCGAAAGCACGCGCGCCTTCGACCTGTTGGCATGATGCATTGGCGTTGGACAACGGCACTGCTTTTTTTTGTCCTGTCTTGGGGTCTTCTCGCTGAACCCAAACTGGAAAAGTTCTTTGCGCAAAACTGCGTGAAATGTCACGGACCCGAAAAACAAAAGGGCAAGGTGCGATTGGACAAGCCGTTGGATGTGTTGTTTGCCGAGGAGGAATTGTTGGAAACCATTGCAAACGTGCTCGAGACCGGTGACATGCCACCAGAGAAGGCACCGCAACCCAAGGACGAAGCGGTTGCCGATGTCTTGCAGATTCTTGAGAAACGCATCCTCGCCCAACATCAGGACAATCCCCTCAAGCGCCTCACCCGGGATGAATACACTCATACGCTGCATGACCTCTTCGGGGTGAATTTTGATTTCTCCGGCCTGCTGCCACCCGATCAGGTTGAGCATGGCTTCGACAAGTTTGGCGAGTCCCACCTCATGTCACCGCATCAGGTGATGGCCTATCTCAAGACGGCCCGCTTCGTAACCGAACGCTTGTTGCCTGATAACAAGCCCGAGACGCGGCATTGGGATTTCAACGCCAGCCACTTCCACGGCAGTAAAAACTTTGCGACTGGCGGTGGCGGGGATTACCGAGATGGGGACGACTATGTTCTCACGGGCTTTCGCCCCTACCGCAGCAATCTGCATTTCTCCATCGATCCAGAGAGCCACGATCAATTTGTGATTCCCGCCTTCGGGGTGTACCGACTCGAAGTGAAGGCACATTCGGGAAAATCCAACGAAGGCGAGGTCATCGGGATCAATCTGGGGGACGGGCGTCATCCGACCAACTTTCAGATGATCCGTCGAATCCCCATGCCGCATGGCTCGAAAGGTTTTACGCTCCAACTCACTCTTAAGGCGGGCGACCAGCTGGCCTTCACCTTCGATAGCGCCCGTGTGCCAGGTAGGAGTCTTGCAAAGAAACCACACAACGGTCCCGCCATGCGGTTCTCCCATATGAAGGTAACCGGACCGTTGGTTGAGAAATGGCCCACCCACGCCATGCAGGTCATCCTGCCCAAGCCGGACATGAAGCCGGGTGAATTGGTCGATCACCTCGCCTTGTTGCTCACGCAGCGACCGCTGACGATGGAGGATCGCGCCGCCTTTGTAGAAATTGCCACGCGCCGAAAAAAGGCTGGAGCATCAGTGATTGCCATCGCCCGCAGTGTACTGATTGCACTACTGACCTCTCCGCACTTTATTTACAAGGCCGAGTCACCTGAATTAACCGACGTGGAACTGGCCCATCGCCTGTCTTTTTTCCTGTGGAACTCCGTCCCGGACACCTCACTTCTGAACGCGGCCAGGTCCGGCGCTCTGGGCAAGGATCCATCGGCTCAGGTGGAGCGGATGTTGAAGGACCCCAAGGCCGGCCGCTTTATTGATGACTTCACCCGTCAGTGGCTCCAGCGCGATAAGGTGGACGATTTCGGGCCGGACGTGCGCGTATTCAAGAACGTGCGGCGCATGACAGTCGATTCCATGGGGCGCGAAGGCCGCGAGCTTTTTCGCCATCTACTGGAGAGGAGCCTGAGCATGGAACACTTTATTGACTCGGACTTTGTTATGGCCAATGACCGTCTGGCCCGCTTCTACGGTTTGCCGGCTGTGAAGGGGGATGCCTTCGTGCCGGTGAAGCTGCCCAAGGGCAGTGAGCGCGGTGGACTTGTGGCGCAGGCCGGGTTCCTCAAGCTCACTTCAACGGACTTCGCTACCTCACCCATACACCGTGGCTCGTGGATATTGAAGAATCTCTACAATGAAAACATTGAGCCACCAGCCGACGTGGTGATTAAAGAACCGGATATCCGCGGCACCACCACCATCCGTGAAGCCATCCTAAAGCATCAGGAACTCGAGAGCTGCGCCCGCTGCCATTCCAAGATCGATCCTCTGGGTTTCGCCCTTGAATTTTATGACCCGGTTGGTCGCAAGCGGCCTGAGTATCGCCACGTTGAAGAGCTCCCTGTCCAGCGGGACGGAACCACGTTCACAAAAAAAATCAAATTCACCAAGGTCCCGATCGAGTCGGCCATGAAACTCCCTGACGGCCGCGAGGTGCGCGACCTGCCCACGCTCAAGGCCGCCCTGATGGCCGACAAGGAACGCATCCTTAAGGGTATCATCGGGAAACTGATCAGCTACGCCCATGGCCGCGAAGTCACCCGTGCTGACCGCCCGTACATTGATGCGGTCTTCAAATCGGCTGCCAAACAGAATGATTCGCTTCGCGCCGCTATTCACGCGATCATCGCACACCCTGAGTTTGGCCGAAAATAAATTACTTCTGATATGAAAACCCTTTACCTCCTTCTACTGGGCCTGCTTGTCGCTGGGTCGCTCCACGCGCAACAGCCGACTGAAAAACAGTTGGCTAACTGGCTGAAACGCTTTCCCGCCGCAGACACCAATAAGGATGGCAAGTTGTCCGTGGCCGAGGCCCGGGCTTTTCAGGCCAAGAGACGTCAGCAACAAAACCGCGGGCAACGCGGCACGCCACGCCAATTTGCCGTGGATCCCGGCTGGGCCAAGGCACCAGAGTTTCCCAGGCATGCGCTGATGTACAAGAGCGTGGCGGAGTTGAAGGAGCTTGGGAGCATTCGCAGCTTTCCCAAGGCCAAAGGCGTATTACGCATCGTGGGTACGGGGCATAGCTTTATGATGCCTGGCTACCGCACTCTTCCGGCCATCTGCAAGGCGGCCGGTTTCGAGCAGCCGCTGCATCTGCATACCAGTGGCGGCATTACCGGCAGCACGCGTTACAAGTGGGAACAGGAAAACGGCATCTTCCAGTTCGACAAACGTCCGCACCCCGTGCTTTTGCCCTCCATCGCCAACGCGAAATGGGAGGCGATGATGTGGGGGCCGTACATCAATGATCAGCCCGCTTATTACCTGTGCTGGATGGACTTTTGCCTGAAGTACAACCAGGGCATGAGATTTTATTTGTCTGATGCTTGGCCGCAGCTTTATCAACTTGGCCCCAATCCTCCCAAGAGCGAGAAGACGCTCACGGCAGAGGTGTGGCAGCGGTTGGGCAAACAAAGAAATGTGCAGTCTAAGCCACTGGTCGATGCGCTGAACAAAAAACATCCCGGCACGGTGTTCATCATGCCAACCTCCGATGCCATGGTGTTGGCGGCCGAATATTATCTGCGCGGTAAACTACCCGGCGTGCAGGGTCTGCACAAATCCGTCGGCGGCAAGGATCGTTCCCTCTGGAGCGATCGCCTTGGCCATCTGGGCCCGGGCTTTGACCGGCTGGAAGGCTACGTCTTTTACGCCACTCTTTACGGTCGCTCACCGGAGCTGATCAAGGGCGACATTTCCTTCGGGAGGAATCAGGAATACCCCGGCCGCGAACTCGACCGCACCTTCCGCAAGATCGCCTGGCAAGCCGTCATCAACCACCCTCTCTCCGGCGTGAAAGACAAGGACGGCAACGGGGTGAGGGACTAAGGTTTCAGTCCAGAATCAATTTCGGCTTTGCAGGGGCGATTTTATTCATCGTCTCTTTTTTGTCCCCATTTGAGGTTCTAATGACAATACTTGATAGCAACCTTTTTTAGGTAACGACTTTTTGAACGAAAACCGTGAGCCAGAGAGAAAAACGATCCTTTGAGATTCTGGTCCGAGAGAACACCCGGATGTTAACGGTTTTTCTGCGTTCACGCGTGAAAGATGAGGCGGCGGTTGACGATCTTTTTCAGGAAACGATGTTGGTGGCGTGGAAGCGCCTTGATGATTGCGATCTCTCGCGGCCGTTTGGCCCGTGGCTGCGTGGCATCGCTCATCGACTGGTGATGGCACATTACCGCAGGCAGAATCGCCACCCGCTGGCGTTGCCTGACGAGGTGCTTGAACTGGTGGACGAACATTTTGAAAAAATCCAGGCACAACCCGGCGACGCGTGGGACGATAAGGTCGCCGCTCTGCATGAGTGTCTGGAGGCTCTTCCGGAAAATCACCGGGCCGTGGTGCAAGGGCGGTATCTGGAGGATGAACCGGCCAAGAGCGTGGCCGAGCGATTGGGCATCT
>JASLKQ010000047.1 GCA_030747505.1 Verrucomicrobiota bacterium
GCGGTTCAACAACTTTGGTTGTCAGCTAATAACAGACCACCGACGGTGCCGCTGCCAAAATTACCGGATCTAATCAAAGTAACTGAGGAGGGAACCCTCAAGCTATTGGATGAGTACAATAAACTTTCCGGATCAATTCCCCGGCCGGCAGTGGTGCCGGTGATGCTGGAGGGATCCGGACGCAACGAGAAACTCTTTGTTCGCGGCAGCCACAAGAATCTGGGTGCCGAAGTACCGCGCCAGTACCTGACTGCATTGGTTGCGAAAAATTTACCCAACCCCCGTGGCACCGGCCGCCTGGAACTGGCGCGTGAAATTGCCAGTGCTAGAAATCCGTTGACTGCGCGCGTATATGCCAATCGGATTTGGCATCATCTTTTTGGTCGAGGCATTGTTCCCAGCACAGATAACTTTGGAGTGTTGGGAGAGAAACCTTCGCATCCGGAATTACTCGACTGGTTGGCTGGCCGACTGGTTGAACAGAAATGGTCCACCAAGAAATTGATTCGTGAAGTGATGCTATCCAAGACCTATCAGATGAGCAGTAAACCGACTGATCTAGCTGCTGAAACCAAGGATCCGTCCAACGTGCTGTTACACCGTATGTCGGTGCGTCGTCTGCAGGGGGAAGTAATCCGTGATGCGGTTTTGGCGGTGGCCGGTCGGTTGGATAAGAAAATGTATGGGCCGCCGGTGGCGGTGCATCTAACTACGTTTATGGAAGGTCGCGGCCGACCAGGGCGATCGGGCCCTGTGGATGGAGCAGGCCGCCGAACGGTTTATCAGGAAGTGCGACGAAATTTTCTTTCACCGATGAACATGGCGTTTGATGCTCCCATTCCCCATTCCTCGGTTGGCCGGCGTTCCTCATCCAACGTTCCCGCGCAGGCCTTGATTATGATGAATGACCCCTTTGTGGTGGAGCAATCCAAGGTTTGGGCCAAGCGAATTCTGGGGGCAGGCAAGGATGATGCTGAACGCGTGAACGTTGCCTATCGATTGGCCTTTGGCCGGTTGCCGGATCCGGAGGAGACACGTGCAGCGCAAACATTCCTGACAACGCAGGCCAAGGCTCATGGAGAGGCTCAACCGGGAGAGAAAGCCTGGAACGATCTATGCCACGGTTTATTTAACGTGAAGGAGTTTGTATTTTTGAACTAGCCGTAACCTCCCTTGATGAGGCAACGTATCCGGCCCCACATGTCGGCTATTGAAGCACAACAACTCTCGCGCATTTATCAGGTGGGTGATGAAGAAGTCCGCGCCCTGGATGGGCTGACTATTTCCCTGGAGCGTGGCAGGTTGGCGGCGGTGGTGGGCCCCAGTGGTTCGGGTAAATCAACCCTGATGGCACTTCTGGGCGGTCTCGATACCCCATCCTCAGGGACAGTCTCGGTGTATGGCCAGAAACTCGATGGAATGGACCCGGTTGATTTGGCCGCCTACCGGCGCAGTACCGTGGGTTTTGTTTTTCAGGATTTCTTTTTACTCAGTCACTTAACGGCAGTTGAAAATGTGGAGGTCCCCCTCAAGTTATCCCAGATTAGCCGCCAAGAACGACGGGCGCGGGCCAATGAATTAATCAAGCTGGTGGGCTTGGGACATCGCGGAGATCACCGGCCGCAACAGTTGTCTGGTGGGGAACGTCAGCGGGTGGCAATTGCCCGGGCCCTGGCTAATCGCCCCAAGTTGCTTTTGGCTGATGAACCCACCGGTAACTTGGATGAAAAGACCGGTCACGCAATTACCGAGATCCTACTGAACCTGAACAAAGAACAGGATATCACCGTGGTGTTGGTTACCCATAACCTCGAACTGGCGGAAAAAACTGAAATCCAATTTCGATTGGGAGGTGGAAAACTGCAGCATACAACTAAGAGCACCAAAGAAATTTCGTCTCCAGTTATAGAGCCTAAAATTGATATGGCACAAGATCAGTCTCAAGAGATTGTTGAACCAAAGGAAATTGAGATAACTGTTGAGGCAACTCAATCTGCTACTAAAAACATCATCATACTAGAAACCGGTTTTTGCCAGACTGAAGCAACTAATATTATTCATGAGATCCGGCCAGATTTGGGGATTTTTCAGATTCCACATCTACTAAACAGTTTGCCGTTTACCGTTCTGGAGAATGTTGAGAGTGAAAAGGCTGAAGAATTACGGGATCGTTTCGAAGCTGCAGGTTGCGTGGTGGAGGTGGGAAATACAAGTGAGTCATAATATTTAATCCATGAATCTATTTTCACCATCTGTTCAACGTGATTTGCTCTACGATGTTTTCTTAAATTTGTTTCGGAAGAAACTCAGGGCCCTGCTCACTATGACCGGCGTGATTATTGGTTCATTTTTGGTTGTCCTGATTTTATCCCTATCTCATGGCCTTTCAGAGTTTCTCGATCAGCAAATTCGGGCGGTATGGGATGAGCGCATGATTAAGGTGCGCCTCAAGAAGGGCGGGGCCCCTGAAAGAATGGCCAAGGGTATGTTTGGTGGACTGGGCGAGCCACCGCAGGAGGTGAAGGAGGAGAATGAAGAGGAAATTCCGGGTGCCTTCAAGTTTCGGCATATTCCCCATGAGAGTATTGATAAGCTCAAAAAAATTGACGGAGTCGTGGCGGTGCAGCCCGAAATTTGGGTGATGCCACGTTCCATGCAGGTGATGGGAGATGACCGTGAATTTGATGCGATTGTCAGGCCGTGGATTATGGCCGGTCCGGATATGTTGGCTTACGGAAATGATTTCACCTCTGACGAGGCCCGCGAGTGCATTGTGTCTGAAGCCTATCTGGTGGCTTTGGGTTATAAGGATCCAAGTCAACTCATTGGGAAGACCGTTAAGATACGTGTGCAGGAGGATGCTTATATTGCCATGGCTGGTGGCGGGCAAATGGATTTGAAATTTTTGGATAAATTACGGGATATCGCCTACCTCATGCGCAACCCGCCGGAGGATCCTGAATTGGCAATGATCAGTACCTTTGTGATGTTGCGTGACCTGGCCAACTCTTCGGAGATCAAGGCATTGACCACCAAGCCGGGTGTAGCCAAGGAGTTCGAGGCCAAGGTGGTCGGGGTTTCCAAGAAGGGACTGCTTACCAACATGATTTATCTTCCCCCCGATTTGATTGCCGAGATGGGGCGGGTGTTTTTGCGTAACCCGGATATGTATAAGATGGATAAATCCGGGAAGTTTGGAATTGAAGGACTGGTTCAGGTCCGCAGTGCCAAGGACGTTCCGAGGATCAAGAAGGAAGTCAAAAAACTCGATATGAAGGCAACCACCTTGGAGGACGTGGTTGGCTTTATTCATGGCCTGTTTACCGCGCTTTCAGCGATTCTTTCGGTATTCGTTCTGATTGCCGGGGTGGTCGCCTTTTTCTCGATTGTAAACACACTCTTCATGGCAGTGAGTGAGCGCAAAAGAGAGATCGGGGTTTTGCAGGCCATTGGGGCAACCCGGGGTTACGTGGCAGCCATGTTTGCTGCTGAGGCCGGAGCCATCGGCTTGATTGGGGGGCTGATTGGATATTTGTTCGGGAAGTTACTTTGTTTGTTCGGCAATATTTATGCGGCTCAGGGGCTGCCATATGTTCCCGGAGGAAATTGGGGGCATATTCTTGGGGTCTCGGACCTTTTCGTTACTCCGTGGTGGCTTCTGCCATTGATGATGCTGGGAGCTGCTATTGTCGGGGCTCTTGCAGGGGTTCTGCCGGCCATGCGAGCGGCAAAATTGGATCCGGCTGAGGCTTTGCGTTACGAGTAATTTGCTTGCCGAACGACGTCCGCTACGGCGTCATTGGCTCCATGCACTTTACCCGCTTGATCTTCACCAGCCTTGTTTTGTCGCTCGCTATTCAAGCTGCACCCTTCAGGAAAGTTTTAACCGATTCCACCAAGGGCTATCGGGTTGGCAGTTGGCAAATGGTGGCCAGCGATTTGCCGGGTTACAAAGGACAAGCCAAGTGGCATATCCGTAAGCGCATCCTGCAGGGAGGTAAACAGGAGGGCGTGGAACTCATTGAGGTGGATAATGGCAAGTTGCGTTTCCGGGTGATTCCCACCCGTGGCATGGGGATACTGGATGTGAATCTTGGCGATGTCCGGCTGGGTTGGGATTCGCCAATCAAGGAGGTGGTACATCCCAAGTTCATCAATCTGGAGAGCCGCCGTGGGCTGGGCTGGATTGAAGGATTCAATGAATGGATGGCGCGTTGTGGTCTGGAGTATGCCGGGCACCCGGGGAAGGATACTTTTATTACCAATACCGGTGACACCGGCGAGATGGATCTGACTTTGCACGGTAAGATATCCAATATCCCCGCCAGTGAAGTTATTGTGACAGTGGACCGTAAGGCACCCTATACCATTCGTGTTCGGGGACGGGTCGATGAACGGGTTTTCTTTGGGCCAAAGCTGGAACTTTGGACGGAGATTAGTACCGTGCCTGGTTCCAATACCTTTACCATTAGTGATACCCTGACCAACCGCGGTTCTGAGGCTCAGGAGTTTATGCTCATTTACCATGCGAACTATGGCTCACCATTGCTAGAAAAGGGGGCCAAGTTGGTGACAGCAGCCAAGCGGGTGACTCCTTTCAATGATCATGCAGGCAAGACAGTAAACCAATGGGATACCTATGGTGCACCCAAATCAGGTTTTGTGGAGGAGGTTTATCAAGTCTTTCCCTACGCCGATAAATCCGGTCGCACAACCATTCAATTACAGAATGCCAAAGGCGATCGTGGAGTGTCCATGAACTGGTCGCTTGAGCAGCTGCCGTATCTTACCCAGTGGAAAAACACCGTTGCAAAAACCGACGGATACGTAACGGGTCTCGAGCCTGGCACGAGCTTCCCTCACAACCGGAAATGGGAACGCGCCAAGGGTCGGGTAAGCAAGTTGGAGCCTGGGCGGTCGCGTAGTTTTTCAATCACTTTTGGAATTCAGGACACAAAGACTGAGGTCGAGGCAGTTGCTCAGGAGATTATCGCTCTGCGTGCCAATCGGGAAACCAAAGTGGATGAAAAGCCGGAGGCAGACCCGTTTCCAAAATCTGAATGATCAGTGGTTACGCTCCTGTTTTTGCGCTTCGGTTTTTTAGTTGGTCAACCATGACAGCAATCAGAATGACCACGCCATAGACGACACTTTGCATATGGGCCTCCACACCGGTGAGATTCATTCCGTTGCGAATGACCCCGATAATAAGAGCCCCCACCAGTGTGCCGAATATTTTTCCCTGACCACCAGCCAGGCTGGTACCGCCAACAACGACGGCTGCAATTACCTGTAGTTCGACCAATGTTCCTGACTTGGGATCGCCCGTAATGTGTAGTGAAGCCTCCATCACTCCACCCAAGCCGGCAAGAAGCCCGCACAAGGTATAAACGAACACCAACACCCATTTTACCGGGACCCCCGATAGGCGCGCAGCTTCTGGATTGCCTCCCACCGCATAGATATAACGGCCGATGGAAGTGTGAGCCATAATGACGTGGGCAATGACGTAAAGCAGGAGCATAAGCACAACCGAATTGGGGAGTCCCATCAGATCAGAACCTCTTCCCAGCCAGGCAAAACCTTCATTGGAAACGGGGATCGGTGCGGATTCAGAAAAGATAAATGCCAAGCCCTTGGCGATAAACATGACTCCCAGGGTGACAATGAAGGCGGGGATATTAAAGAGAGTTACCAGGCTGCCGGTGCCCATGCCGATAATTGCACAAACAAGAATTCCAGCAGCACTGCCCAGTAGGAGATGGCCGGTGGTGGGATCTCCTCCGCCAGCCAGATGCTGGATTGATACTGCAGTGATGACACCGCTAAAGGCAATCAGGCTGCCTACCGACAAGTCAATGCCTGCAGTGATAATCACCATGGTCATGCCGATGGCAATAATGGCCACAATTGAAATTTGCTTGAGTACATTAAGCAGGTTCTCTTTTTTCAAAAAATTGGGCCACTTGTGTTTTCGGGGCTGGTGGACAGTTGTCTTATTCAAGGCAGTGATGGCTTTACCAAGATTGGGTAATTGATCTGCACAGAATGTGGCCATGTGATTATCAGCGGCAATGGCAGCAATGGTTGCAGTTTGTTTTTCCAGAGCAATCCGGGCATCCCTTGGCGTGCCAACAATTGAGTCGGGGACATGGAGTCCTGCGTTGGTTAGAGCGTCTTTCAGTTTGTCTGCAAACTCCTGCTGACCTTTTCCACTACGAACCAACACGATCACGTTGGCTCCTTTAGGACTGGCTTGTGCTATTTTTTCAGCCAGTCGGTTGGCCGCTGCGGTGCTGCGGGGGGATTGTTCTTCCAGTGTTACTATGCTGATGAAGGCGCAAAGAAGGAGGAGTACAAGGACATTGCCGTATTCGGATAACAGCTTTCTGGCATCCAACTTTGATTTCATGCTGCTATTTCCTCACGTTGGGTTGCCAGTTTCATGATCTCTTCCTGTGTGGCCGATGAGACATCGGTTATTTCACCGGTGATCCTGCCCTCATTCATTACCAGAATACGATCACTCATCCCGAGAATTTCAGGAAGTTCAGAGCTGATCATGAGGATTGCCTTCCCCTCATCGGCAAGTTGATGGATGAGCTGATAGATTTCATATTTGGCCCCCACATCAATGCCGCGCGTGGGTTCATCGAAAATAATGACCTCCGCGTTACGTTGAAGCCACTTGGCCAGCACGACTTTTTGTTGATTGCCTCCTGAGAGGGTCCGGGCCGGTTGCTTATGGCTGGTAACCTTGATGGGGATCTGGTTCACGAATTTAGCGAAGGCATCACTTTCTTTGGCGCGATCGATGAGGCCTGTTTGGGTAAATTGTTTCAGGTTGGGGAGGCCAAAGTTTTCCTGCACCGTTTGTCCGAGCACCAGTCCCTGCGACTTGCGGTCCTCAGTAAGCAGGCAGATTCCGCAGTTGATGGCATCCCGGGGAGAAGTGGCGCCAATCGGCTTGCCATCCAGCTCGACAGTGCCCGACTCCTTTTTATCCGCCCCGAAGATCAGCCGGGCTGTTTCTGTGCGTCCGGCTCCCACCAGTCCGGTAAGCCCGACGATCTCACCGGCTCTCAGTTCAAAGGAGACATTACGCACCTTGCTGCTCCGGCTGAGATTTTTGACTGCCAACCGAACGTTCCCGGGTTGGCACTCGTGAAAGGGGAATTCTTTTTCCAGACTTCGGCCGACCATCAACTCGATCATCTCATCGCGCTGCAGTTTGGACTTATCGCGGGTGGCGACATGGCTTCCATCGCGCAGGATGGTAACGCGATCAGCGATTTCATCAATTTCATCCAGCCGATGGCTGATATAAATAATGCCAATACCCTGGGCGCGCAGTTCACCGATAACCTTCAGCAATCCCTCCACTTCACGAGGAGTGAGGGCGGCAGTGGGTTCATCCATTACAATAATCCGCGCTTCCTGGGAAAGAGCCTTGGCAATCTCAACAACCTGCTGTTGGGCTACGGTAAGCTCACCGCAGAGTGCATTGGGATCAATCTCTACACCGATGCGTGCGAACAACGCCCGGGCCTGTTCCTCTTCCTGTGACCGGGGGATAAAACAAACACGGGAAGGTTCCTGTCCAAGAAATATGTTTTCCCGGGCGGTTAATCCGGCCACGAGATTAAACTCCTGATAGATGATTCCGATGCCCGCAGCTTGGGAATTCAAAGGGTTGTTGAGCAGGGCCTGATGACCTTCAATCTCAATGGCTCCTTCGTCATGTGGATGCGCCCCGCCAAGAATTTTGATTAGCGTACTTTTGCCCGCCCCGTTTTCACCGAGCAGAGCCAGGACTTCACCTGCGTGGAGTGTTAAATCCACTTCACTGAGTGCCTGTACCCCGGGGAAGGCCTTGCTGATGCCGCGCATTTGGAGCAACGGCGGCTGGGCGGGTTCCGCCATGAATTACTTTAAGTCCGGATCCTGATCGGCTTCGGCCTTGGTATAAAGCGTGGCTGGGATCAATGTTTCGGGCTGGATTTCCTCGCCTGCCTGATACTTCACGATAAGCTGGACGATGAGTTTACCCATTTTATCTGGGTGCTGGATTGGGTCACCGTATATCTTCCCCTCCTTGATGGCCTGTTTGCCATCGAGCTGGCCGTCAAACCCAATAATTTTAATTTTGTCCTGCCGCTTGGCTTCCTTTACCGCGGTGTAGGCCCCGAGTGCGGAGGGATCATTAATGGCGAAGATCGCATCAAGGTCCGAATGAGCCTGAAGCGCATCCGCGGTGGATTGGTAGCCTTTGGTTCGATCCCCGTTGCCATCGAGTTCGGCTACAACTTCAATTTTTCCCGTTGATTCCTTGTTGTGGGCATTGATGACCTTCTTGAAACCTTCTACTCGGAGGACACAAGAGTGAGCTCTCTTTAGGTCCAGAATCAGTACTTTGCCGCCCTTTTCGCCGAGTGCATCAATCATGGCTTTGCCGGCCAATTCTCCACCCTGGAAATTATCCGTGCCAACATGACCTTCTATCTTCACCCCTTCAGCTGCACACTTGGCGTCCACGGTGAAAACAGGGATCCCCGCTTTATTGGCAGCCTGCACGGCAGGTCCTACTGAAAGCCGGTCACAGGGGACAAGGACAATGGCGGTGACATTTTTTGCGATGAAATCATCGAACTGGTCAGATTGTTTTTTTACATCGTAATCTGGATCCACGATTAAGACTTCGTAACCATTCTGTTCTGCTTCCGCCCGAATATGGTCACCAATTACGCCGAAAAATGGATTGGAAAGAGTTTGAGGTGTGTAGGCGATGACCCCCTTTGATTTGTCGCCACCACAGCCAAGCCATGCGAAGAGGAGGATTGCCGGGAGTGCCGAGAGAAGAGTCAGGAATTTTTTCATGATTACTTTTTAAAGGCTGAATGGTTGCGGTCGCCGCCGCTGAGAATGTAGGCCAAAAGGTCCATAACCTCGTCTTTTTGCATCAGGTTCAGTAGCCCAGGCGGCATGGGGGAAACTTTTGAAGGCTCAATGCTCTCCACTTGGGGGCGATTTACATTCACCCTCTGGTTGGGGTCGAACATATCGGTATTCACCGTTACCCGATCGCCGTTCATGTTTACCACTACACCGGTTACGAGATCACCGTTTTTCAATTTCACAATCACCGGTACAAACTGTTCATTGATCTCCTTGCTGGGATCAATGATTTGCTCCAGTAGATCGTGGGGAGAATAACGGCCACCCGCTCCGGTAAGGTCGGGGCCGGTCATCCCGCCCTCATTGGCAAACCGGTGGCAGGCAAAACAACCGCCTGCGGCAAACATCTTCCTGCCTCGGTCGAAGTCCCGATTTTTTAGGCCGGTTGTTGCCGCCTGACTCAACTCATCCAGTTTCCACTCCTTCACATATTTTCTGCCGATCATAGCCGCGGCCATGATCTCAAAGGGGGACTTGATGACAGGCTTCTTCGCGAGCAAATCCTTCAGTTCCGTTTTTTGAGCAGCGCTCAGGCTGGCTACGGCGTCGTTACGGATAAACTCGATGAACTTGCTGAAGCTCGCACCTCCGCGATAGTTGGCCGCCTTCAAGAACCAGTTGAAGTAGGCCGTTCGTAGTTCCAGTGTCCAGCCACTCTTCAACATCCGCAACGAGCGTGCATACTCGATTTGCTCCTCCTGCGTGGCCGCTTCCTGCAAAAGTTTGATGCCTTTGGTGGCTGTATTTGGCGCTTGCAGATGAGCAAGTGTTTCGCACAGTAGCCAATTAAGCTCGAAATTTGGTGCGGGGAAATGCGGATCAAGATGCTTTACGATACGGCTTTTCGTCTCGGCATTAGTTTCGCCCAGCCTGATGAGAGCGATCTGATACGCGCGCACCAGTGTGAGCTTACCGTGATGCGTGAGCTTGGACCAGCCGGCTTGGCCGAGAGACTTGTAAATAGATGAAATCCGTGCGGGGTCGAATTTAAGCGTACCTGTATCACCCGTTGCATTTTTCGGGTCGGCTCCGAGCACTTTGATCAAAGCCAGTAATGCCACCACGCGCTTGTTGGGGTTCTTCTCGGATAACGCCCGTTCGCCCCATCTTGCCACCGGTTGATGCATCACAGCCGTCATTGCTGCCCAGCGGACGAACCGGTCGGCATGGCCCAGATGTGGCCAGGCAGTCTGGATGGCGTCCTTATGTTGAACGCCATGAAACTGTTCCAGTTGATGCCTTAATTGGGTCAGCTTGTTGATTTTGGGGGAATGTTTTAAGGGCGCGGTGGATTGGTTTCCGCTATAGGATACTCGGTAAATGCCCGACTGCACCTTGCGTCCGCCAATCGTAAAATACATGGCTCCATCTTTGGGGTGAATGATGATGTCTGTTACCGGCAATGGGCTACCAGTGATGAAGGTTTCCTTGGTTCCCGTGTAGCTAGAGCCAGCAGGTTTCAAGTGTACCGCGTGAATCTTACCCCAGCTCCAGTCGAGAATGTAAAAGGCATTCTGATATTTCGCCGGAAACTTCGCACCGTAGCCAAATACCGTGCCCGTAGGTGAGCCAGGGCCTATGTTTATGGCTACAGGCAGAGTATCGGGATAAAACTCTGGTCGTTTGCCGGTGCCATTGCGCCATCCGTACATCGAGCCACTGGTTACATGGTTGATACGGGTAGGGCGATACCACGAGGTATTGAAATCATATTCCATATCCGCATCGTACGTGAAGAGTTCCCCATCACGGTTCACGCCTCCGTCGTAAATATTGCGATACCCTGAAGAAACGATTTCCCATCTTTTTCCGTCCAGTGACACCTTGTAAATGATGCCGCCAGGTGCAAGCCGGTCGCGGTTGTGACCACGCCCATCGGGCATACGTGGCAGGAGATGATCCTCACCCCAATGCAACGGCACGCGCGAAGTCTGCGTATTGAGTGGCGTGGTGTTGTTGCCGGTGATAAGGTAAAGTGTTTTGCTAGGTCCGGGTAAAATGGCGTGTACTCCATGATCGCCACGCGCGAACATTTCCCGCAGGAGTTCGACCTTGTCCAACTTGTCGTCATTATTTGAATCAGTTACACGATATAATCCGCTGGGGAACTTGCGTTCGTAATCGTTAACTGCGACGTATAGTCCATCATCCAGCCAGAGCAGGCCATTGGCCGCGCGAATCTTGGCCGGGATCGGCTCAATATCCGATTGTTTGAGCATTTTACCAGGTGCCGGTGGCGTGAATCGATAGAGACCCCCAAACTGATCACTCACTATGATGCGGCCCTTGTTGTCATGACACATCGCCACCCAAGAGCCTTGCACCGGCTTGGGCACGGAATAGAGGAGTTCCACCTGGAAGCCGTCGGCTACCTTAATGTTCCTGATTGGGGTGGCTGAATCTGTGACCGATTGGGCGTGAACGGAAATGCCCAGCGACAACACAACAAGAGTAGTTAAAAAACGCATCATGGTACGCAGGAAAAGATACCACGGCACGTGCCGGCAAAGCCAATCCAAAAGAGACCAATCACCCCACACCGAGGACAAGCCTCTTTTCTATTCTCACTGGTGGATTTCCAGGAAGCTCTGGCTAAGAATAACCTCGCGGATGAGGGACTTGAGTTTGAAATCCTCCTTCTCTGTGCGGTTGACGATGACGTCGACGGTCAGGACGTCACCGGGGGCAAGCTCCTTGGACAGGGCAAATCTCAGCAGGTGCCTGGTGAAGGCCTTGGCAAAGCGCCGTTTCTCCTTGGTGAGTGATTCCTTGAACTCAACAATACCCCCGTATTTGTATTTTCTGAGCAAGGTTCCGGCTGAGTCAACGGTTCGGCCATTTTTATATTTATCGCGCCAGCGACCGGTAATATCAAAGTTTTCCAAGGCAAAACCAAGCGGGTCCAGCTTTGCGTGGCATCCGGCGCAATCGGGATTTTTTCTGTGTTCGGCAAACTTCTCACGGATCGTCAGATTTTTTGGGCCATCATCTTCATTTAATGGCGGCACATCATTGGGTGGAGGTGGAGGTGGATCATTGAGGATCACCTCTATGACCCAAGCTCCACGAGCAATGGGGTGGGTTCTTTTTGTGCCATTATTCATGCTAAGCATGGCCGCACTGGTAATGACACCACCGTAGCGGGGGTCGCTGGCGGGGACACGTTGGAAGAGGTTTGATCGGAGCTTGTTACGCATCTGATTATCATAACGTTGCCGGGCAGCCTGTTGGATTTTGCCGATATCTTTTTTCTTCGGAAGGCTTTTGAGTGTCTTGTCGGCCTGGTCCAGCGTGTCCTTGAGGGCGGTAAAATTTTTCTTCTGACCATCAGTCATGGCCTGTAGGGCGTCCGCCTCAGAAACAAAAAGATTTTGACCGGAGGCAGATGCGGCAACCTCCTCAGCGGTGAGTGCCCGGTTGTAGAGGCGCGCCTTGTCGATGGTTACCTTCAGGTACTTATTTCCGCCTGGAGGGAGATGGCGGAGGCCAAAGATGACCGATGTACGGTTCTTGGGAAAGGTTGCCGAGCTGCGGCGGTAGGGTTTGCCGTAGGGTTTGCCATTGCGGTACATGGTGGTGGTTCCATCAGACTGGTAGGTGATAACCAGGTGGAGCAATTGGTTAATGGCCGTCTCGGGTGTTGATTCAGGAAAATCCAGTGTACGGCTGTGGCCATTGCTTCCGGATATCCAGTGACGACCTTTGCGTTCACCCAGGACAATGGTGTCAAAGAAATCGCCGGGCCCTTGGATACCCATTACGCCACCACCGCGCTGGTTGACATCGGGTAACTGGCACCAGACCTCAATAGACTTGGCCTTGAGCTCAATGGGCAGGTTGGCACTTTGAAGGAAGGAGCGATCTAATACCACCATGCCATCCTTGAAACTTACCTTGCCCTTAGCCGAGAGCGGAAAATTACCCACTGAACTCTTAAGGTTGCCATCAAATTCCCAGGCTGCATAAGGTTTCAGATCAATGGGTTTCTGGTTCTCTGGGTTTTTATTACGCATGGCAAGTAGTTGCATCTTTACCGGGCTGGTCAGTTTATCCAAATCAGTCCGGGTGGTCTTGATCAGGGTCTCCAGTCCTTTACGTCGTTCATCAATACGGCGGTTTTCCGCCACTACCTTGGAAACGTCCGGCAGTGCGGCCTTGAGGTCGGATGTGTACCAGTCCTTCAGCAAATCACTTTGGTAACTGAAATCCGGCTTAATCAATTCACTGATGGGTCGATTCTCAACGAACACCGCATCAAAGAGCAGCAGTGGCTCACAGAGCATCTGCAGGCTGGCTGGGTGGTTTTTTTCCAGAGCAAAGAAGCGGTGTTTTTTGGGATCCGGTGTTGCTGCGAGTATATTTTCCAGCTGCATCCATTGTGTCGGGAAGGTGTCAAGAAACCGCTCAATCTTCGGGTCGCCCAGCATTCGATTGATGGTTTTCCCAAGCACCTCCGGCTTGGTTAATTCGCCTGTCTCTGCGAGCTGCAATAGTTCCGTATCTGGCGCACTGGCCCAAAGAAAAAACGAAAGTTTGGAGGCCAATGCATGGGCCTTGTTGTCGGCAGGTTTACGATAGAGAAACAGGGGTGAGGAAAGGGCTGCCGATGCAACCTTTTTCATGCTATCCGGGTAGGGAATTCCCTGTTTTAGCTTCTCCGAAGCGTAGGCACTATAGCGGTCAATTGTGGCTGCCTCGACGGGGCCGCGAAATGCCTGCTTTAAGAATTTTGCGATACGCTGGCGTGTTTGAGCCTGTACATCAGAGTCTTTGGCAGGCGATCTAAAAAATTCGTTCCAGATGCCGACAGTTTTTTCATTAAAGTCGGGGCTTTCCACAATCGACACGCTAAGGCGCAGAAAGGCATCGAGTAACAATGGCGATAAGGTAAGCTGATTAGCTTGATTGTCAAAACCGTGCGAAGCCCGCAGGTCCTGTGGGAAGGCTTTGACTTCGCTTAAACCGGTGGCGGGATTCAGCGCGAGCGAGCGCACATTGACTCGATCAGGCATCCTGGGAGCGTTCAGGTAGAGAGTCTGGCGCGTCATCAGTTTTTCAGGCAACGCGAATACATCACGGTCGAGTTGAAACAAATCACGTACAACATTGTTGTACTGAAACCGGTTTAGCCGGGGGATCGGCACGGGTTCTGGTTCGGCACCCGTGATTGCCAAGCGTAGGTTGTTCTTCAGGCTGTCGAGTAATTTTGCCTGCTCTTTTTCCGTCAGTTGCTGTTCATCCTCCGGGGGCATGTCACCCGCGTCGATTACTTCAATGAGTTCCTTGATGAGGTCTGGCTTGGCCAATAATTGTCTGGAATTAACAATTTCCTTGAGGTTGATTTTGCCTTTTAATTTTTTCCCGCCATGACATTTTACGCAGCTCTTTTCAAAGAGTGGCTTGAGGAACTGCTCAAACTCATCGGCTGAGCTGACAAGGCGCGAGGTCAGCAAAAGGAGCAGGGTGCCCCGAAGAATATACTGCCTGCCAGTCATCATCGGCCGACTTAGGTCCATAGGTCGGATACGACGTCCGTACTGTCCGCGTAGCTTTTCATCTCCAAACCCATGAGATTTGCCAGCGTGAGCCACAGGTTGGAGTTGAGCGTGCCGCTTGTCATCTTGATGAATCGGCCCTGCTTGATTTGGCCCTGCCCCTTACCGGCCACAATCATCGGCAGGTCGAAATATTGGTGGGTTGCCCCGTCACCCAGTGCGGCGCCATAGGTGATCAGCGAATTATCCAGCATGGTGCTGCCATCAGATTCCCTGATCTCCTTCATGCGCTTGATCATGTAGGCGTACTGTTGCATGTGAAAGAGGTCGATTTTCGCCAGTTCAAGATAACCCTTACCCTTCTGGTTGTGGGTCATGGTGTGATGATTCACTGGGTTGTCAAAAACGCCTTCGTATCGCAAGGAAGCTTCCCACCGCTCAGGGCCCACCATAAATGTGCAGATATTCGTAATCCCCATCTGGAACGCCAATAGCATCAGGTCCGCCTGCAGGCGGATGTATTCACCGCGCGGCAACACATCAGTCTTGGGCACCTTGATATCGGCATTGGCCAATAGCTTTTCCAGCTTGGCCATGCGCACTTCAACATTGCGGACCATGGTCATGAACTCATCCATGGTTGCGCGGTCATCGGCGCTGAGCTTTCGCGAGAGGGATTTCGCATCAGCCAATACCAAATCTGAGACATCGGCTACGTGTGCACGGAAATTATCCTTGGAGAACAAGCGGTCGTAGAGCTTACGCGGGTTACGAATGGATGGTGCGATCTTGTTTGGGCCATACCACGAGATGTTGTCAAATTCGATCGGCTCCTTGGGTGCCCTAAACCCATTGCAGCTGATCTCCAGCGTGTTGAGAACCGTCTTATGGCCGAGCTTATCACCGATTACCTGGTCCAGACTTCGACCATTGGGATGCTTGATCCCCTGTTCTGCCGCCTGCACCGGGGAGAGACTGGTGAGATAACAGGAGGCACCCTGCGCGTGCACATCCTGTCCGTTCTTGAAGGTGCGATCCAGACCGGTGATCAGGGTGACGTCCTCGATGTGATCGGCCAAAGGCTGCATCGTTGAGGTGAGTTCCAGCGGGTATATGCCCGGCTTATTCTGTTTGCGTTTCTGGTTCTTGGTTTTATCCGCGTTAAACCCGCCGATAAATCCCGGCAACGCCTCTTCTTCCTCACCCGGGAAAAAGCAGCGCCGTACAATCCCATTAGGGATATACATGATCACCAGTTTCTTGTCCGGTTTCTCGCCCTTCTTGGCCGCAGCCATCGCTTCAGGCACAGAGTGAAGAAACGGCAGGACCATTGTCGCGCTTCCCGCCCTTATAAATTTTCTTCTGGAGATACTCATGGAACTGCTTCCTATTACTTTGAATGGGAATAATGCTAATTATTCACCCTTTTTTGCAAGATGCTTTCTTTCTCTACAATTGAGGTAAGCACCTTATATGCATTCCAAAAACTCCTAAAAACTGAAGCAATAAATTGTTAAAAGCGTACTATAACGCCTTAATCGCAAAGGTTCATGCCCCAACCTTAAAGTCAACGCTAGGCCACAAAAGAGGCCATGACCTTTCGGGATCCTTGGAAGGTTCGACGCCCGTGCATGCTGACATAGTTATCGACCAGAGCGGCGTCGCCGGGCTGCCAGGGGACATCAAATATCAGCTTTTCAGCAAGATCAGTTGCCAATTGGGCACCTTCAACATCCAGCGGTGAATCATCGCCAAAGGTGAGGGACTTGGAGGCTTCATTGCGACTATCCTGCCAGCCGGTGAAGGCGGCGATGAGTTGATTGAAGAAGGCCTTGCGCCCGTTATCCAGTTCACGCACCGCCGGTAGGACCGGGGTGGTTACCATCAGGCTGTCTTCTTTGAGCCACTGCCAGGTGTATCCGAGTTCCTTGAGGTTTTGCTCAACAGCTTCCCTGGTCTCTACACTGAACGTGCTTTTCCAGCTGCGCCCCATGCCGGACTTTGGATCTTCAGTTGCCGGCATGGTGTGGGTGTATTTGAGCCCTTTTTCCTCGCAGGCGCGGGCGAACGCAGGGTGCTCTGAACTCAACTGGTCCCAGAGTACATCAGAACGACAAATCGATGAGGCGCCGCCGATTTCAGGTGCAGTGTGGCAAAAGAAGAAGAGTTTACTCGGATAGCGGGGGGTTTGGGCCATCTCATGGTGCAGGTTGATGTTCACCTCCGGCGGGGCTTCGTTGGCGGAAAAAACGCGCGGGGTATAATTGATCCGTACGGCATTGGAGTAGGAATCGTTGTAGGCAAAGCAAGGCAGGTTGAAGGCCTCAACAAAGGCATCGAAATCCTCAGCGGTGACCAGCGGCAGGCCGCGGAAAAATACCGCGCCATGCTGAGCAGCCTGTGCGGTTAATTCTCCGGTATGTGCACGCGCCCAGTCCACCGCAGCATCCAGCGTTGTATCCGGCGTGTTGCAAACATAGGCCAGGGGGAAGGGGCTTCCGTAATGGGTTTGCTGGCCTGGTACCTCTGCGGTGTCAATTTCAAGGGCAGAATTGCTCACGAATTTAATGACCACGGTTTACGGTAGTCCAACTTGTTGATCAACTCGCTGGCTTCCTTATCGCCGATGATTTGTTCTTTTTTGGGATCCCATTTGAGTGCCCGACCCAAGGCATTGGAAACATAGCCGAGGTGTCCGGGGGTAATGGATCGGTGTGCGGTTTCGGCCGGGCAGATGGCCTCCTTGCGGGTTTTCACGCCGTCAACGAAGTTGCGCGTGTGGCCGGGGGACGCGTAGGCCTTTATCTTACCGGCATTAAAGTCGAGTTTTGCCCACGCGGGATTGGAAGCCTCCAACCTGCCGCGAGTCACGTAGACCCAGCCATCCTCACCAATGACCTTCATGCCCATGCGGTTGTGTGAGCCGATGCTTGTTTTGATACCGCCGGCGTATTCGCAGTGCACCTCGTAATGCGGGGGCGCATCGTAGCTCTTGGCCTTGCTCTTGGTAAAGTTTTTGGCCTCTACGCGCGTGGGGCCGCCCTTGTCCTCGCCGAGCGCCCAGTGGCAGATGTCATTGTGATGGCCGATCCAGTCCATGAGCTGCCCGCCGCCATAGGCCAGATGCCAGCGCCAGTTCCAGTGGTGTCTGGCGGCCACATAGGGCAGCAGTGGCGCGGGTCCGGTCCACATTTGGTAGTCGGCATGTTTTGAATAGTCATGCTTGGTTGAGTCGCCTCTGTCACTGTCGTGACCCTTGGGTAATCCAACCTGAACCTCCTTCACCTTGCCAATCACGCCATTTAAGACAATCTCCACCGCGTGGCGGAAACGGCGGTCAGAACGCTGCTGGGATCCGGTTTGGAAAATCGCCTTTTGTTTGGCTGCCTCCCGGTAAACGGACCTACCCTCGGCAAAGAAATGGGTGACGGGTTTTTCGCAATACACGTCCTTGCCGTTTCGGAGCGCCTCAAGGGTTTGTAGCGCGTGCCAATGGTCAGGCGTGGCCACGATCACCGCATCTAGATCCTTGCGGGCGCACAGCTTTCTGAAATCGTCGTAGGTGTCACACGGTTTGGTGCCGTATTTTTTGCCGACCGTCTCGGCTGCAGGTTGACGGCCAAGTTTCCTGTTTCGACCACCTCCATCGTGGGTTTCGTAAGGATCGCACGTTGCAATGACCTGCACATCAGATTCACGGAGAAAGGAACCCATCACGCCGGTGCCACGACTACCGGAGCCGGTGAGACCAACGGTGATACGGTTGCTCGGCGCGACCTTTGCTCGGCCCAATACGGAACTGGGCACAATGGTGGGAGCAGTCACGGCGGTCAGCGCGGTGGTCTGCAGGAAACGACGACGGGAGAGGTGAGTTTTTTTCATCGGAGGTGATTGGATTGTGGGCGAGGTGCCAGTTGAGGCAAGAAAAGATTCACCCCGCTGGCCATTTAATGCGCAACGGGGTGAACTGGATGAGTTTATAATTATAAGTTGTTATTTTTTCACATGAAGCACGCCACGCATCAGCAGGTGGTGTCCCGGGAAGGTGCATACATAAGGGTAGTCGCCGGGCTTGGTCGGGGCGGTGAATTCAATCACCTGTTCCTTGCCGTGGTCGACCAGTTTACTGGCCCAGATAATGTCGCTACTCTTCGGGACAAAGCCAACATTGAATCCTTCAGCCCCCAAAGCGATGGCCGCAGTGGCGATTGCCTCGAGTTTGCCGGGGTTAACCAGCACGATGTTGTGAGGCATGAGGTCCGGGTTGGCGAAGATGAGCTTGATCTTCTTGCCCGCTTTCACGGTGAGTTCGGGCGTGTCGTACTTCATCTTCTCGACGATGGTCGCAATCCGGATCGTGGTGAGGTCCTTGGTGTCTGAGAGGATACCCGATTTCTTTTTCTCGGTGGGTTTCTCTTCGGCCGTCTCGTTTTTGGCTGAAGCAGTGGTGGCCCAGAACTGCTGTACCGTGGCAGCAGCCACACGGGCATCTGCGTTCGGTGAGCCGAGCATCTGTCCCAGTAGTTTCATGTTCTTTACGTTATGCTGCTGGTGCAACCACAGGGCCTCCATTAGATGGTGAGCGTGCTCGGTTTTCTTGGGGTTCCACTGCTTCACCCACTTGGCGAGTTCACTCATGACGGCAGAGGTTTCCCGTTCGCTCAGCTCAATACGCGCACGATGCCGCGTGAGATTGGTGCGTTCCTTGAGTAAATCCAGCAACCTGGAAATAGGTTCTCCATCCACCTTGATATGCTTCATGAGTGGGCGACCCTCATGAGTGACACGGTATACCCGGCCGTACTCGTGGTCGCGGCTGGGGTCACGCACGTTGTGTTGCATGTGGCCGATGATGATGTTCTGCCAATCAGATACATACAATGCGCCATCGCTGCCGATCTCAAAGTCGGTTGGGCGAAAGTTACGGTCCTCGGGTGATTGCAAAAAGTTTTCTGTGTTTTGCGAATCGCTTAGATCCCCGCGCACACCCCAGACATCGCCCGCAGCACCCTTGGGCTTGGAATTGGCATCGTCGGGCTTGGATTTTTTAACCTGCTCGTAGTCGTCACCGAAGCCGTCGCCATCAGTGTCCTTGCCTCGTACCGAATGGACCAGTTGATAGTTCTTGATCCCGAGGTAACCAATGGTGTTGAGGAGGATAAAGTTGCCCTGATATTTATCCGGGAAATGCGGGCTGGATATAATTCCGCTGGCGGCGACTGGCCGCACGGTTTTGTTAAGCAGTGTTTGCATGCGGAAACCGCCTTTTCCATCAGGCCGCACCTGATAGACACGACCGCCGGTGCCATCGGTGGCATAGTGATAACCCCAATAATCAAAGCTCACTCCATGCGGGTTGGGGGAGTTATTCGCGTGGTACGAGTATTCAAATGTGCGCGGGTTGAATCGGTACATGGCGCTATTGCCGTGCTGCTGGTTCTTGGTCCAGGGAGTCTCCACATTGCTGACGTGGAATACACCTCGTTGGTAGTAGAAATTGCCTCCCGGACCATAGGTAAAGGCGTTGGCACTGTGGTGTGTATCGGCAGAGTCCAGTCCATGAAAGAGGCGGATGCGCACATCAGCGACATCGTCCCCATCAGTGTCCTTTAGAAAAAGAATATCGGGTACACTGGCGACAATCACTCCGCCATTCCAGAATTCAAACCCAGTGGGGTTATGCACCTTGGCAAAAGTAATGGCCTTATCGGCCACACCGTCGCGGTTTTCATCAGGAAGGATCAGTAGTCGATCGTTCATTTTCTTCAAGGGCTCCCATTTGGGGTAGGTGGGCCAAGTGGCTGCCCACAGGCGACCCTTGGTGTCTACTGCCATTTGGACCGGGTTGGCCATTTCGGGGAACATTTCCTCTGAGGCAAACACATTGACCTTGAGCCCCTCGGCCAGCTGGAGCTGGGCAGCGGTATCCTTGGCTTTCATGTAGCGGGAGTTGCCTTCTTTCTGCTTGTTACTGCTTCTGGATTTCCCTCCTACGTTCGATTTTACCTTTACCGGGGGAGGGACATTGGAATCATTAACCTTGTAGGATGTATTTCCGTTGGCATGAGCCCAAACTTTTTTGTCACGATTGGCTACCATCACATCAATCATATCCAGCTCGTGCATGAGTACGTCGCGGTTTGTTTGGTTGTCCACAAACTTCAGGCCGGAACGGCCTCCCCAAACATCGTTCCCATCAGTGGCACGGTAGCGGTTGTGCCAGTGCCAGTTTTTGTCCAAAACGGCCGTGCGTATGCTTTCGATTTTTTTTGTATCACCCGAAACCGTGAGCTCCATAAGCTTGGTAACCAAGTGCTGTGCCAGAAGCTTGTTGCCCAGACTGTTAGGGTGGATGCCGTTAATGGTGAGGGGTTCCTTGTTTTTGGCGTAAAGCATCTTGGAGGCATGAAACAGATCAACATAGGGAATTTTCCTGACGGCGGCGGCCGCTTCGGTGGCTCCGGCATACTGCATGAGACGGGCGTTGTTAGCCTTGCCATCTGGTAAGTTTGGAGTATTCAGGTTTTCGTGGGCAATGGGGGAGCAGAGAACAATTCGCGGAGCTCCCTTGCCGCTGTAGTTTTGTTTCTTGGTGTCATCTATCCACTTCATTAATTCCTGGGCAAAGGCAGCCGGGTTACTGTCGTAGGATTCATTGTAGCCCCAGAAGGCGATAATAACGTCGGCCTTTGAAATTTTGAGATAATCATGCGGGGCGATGAAGCCACGGTTCCGGGGTCGACTATTGACCTTGTCACCTGAAAATCCGTGGTTACGGAACACCAGTTCATGCTTGGGGAGTGCGGCCTGTACGTAGCTCTCCAGCCAACCGTGGTGCTGCATGCGTTCGGCCAATGTGTTGCCGATTAGTACCACATGGTCGCCTTTCTTGAGTTCCAGTTGCGCCGCCTTCGTTGCGAAAGTGCTCAATGCAATAATGGTGTAGATAACAATTTGTTTCATAGGGGTGTAATGGGACGCGCAACTGTAGCGACCCATTCAGTGAGCGCAAGCTATCCCTTTTTACTTTTGCCTTGGCGTCTGGTTTGCTTTGATTTGCCTACCGCATATCATGTCTGAAGAACTGAATTTTCTACACAATATCACCGGCTCCTTTGCCCAGCCTGCTGCTGAAAATCCCACAGTGGAAATGGTTGAAGCCGCTTATCGCCATCATGGGCTGCACTATCGTTACCTGAATACCGAGGTGCCACCCGAAAAGCTTGCCGATGCCGTGGCCGGGGCGCGCGCCATGAACTGGGCCGGCTTCAATTGCTCCATCCCGCACAAGGTCGCTGTGATTGAGCACCTCGATGGCCTCGGGGAATCAGCCAGCGTCATTGGTGCAGTGAACTGTGCCGTGCGACGTGAGGGTAAGTACATTGGTGAAAACACAGACGGTAAAGGGTTTTTGAAAAGTCTGCAGGAGGTCGTTGATCCTGCCGGAAAAAAACTGGTGATGTTCGGCGCCGGCGGCGCCGCACGCGCCATTGGCGTGGAATGCGCGCTGGCCGGTGCGACTCACATCACTGTGGTCAACCGCAGTGAGGATCGAGGCAATGCACTCACAACGCTCCTCAAGGAAAAGACACCTGTTGAGGCAGTTTTCGAAAAATGGGATGGTGACTATAGGGTTGGCGAAGGGGTCGATGTGGTGGTTAACGCCACTAGTATTGGTTTGGCTGATGCGGATGCAAAGATTGCTTTGGACTTGGATTCACTCACGCATAATATGGTTGTGGCTGATGTGATCCCGAACCCACCCCGTACCCGGCTTGTGCGTGATGCGGAGGCCAAGGGCTGTACGGTCATTGATGGCTTGGGGATGCTCGTTAATCAGGGCATCACCGGTATTGAATATTGGACCGGCGAAACCGTTGATGGCAACGTCATGCGTGCACGGCTTGAGGAATTGTTCGGAGATTAGAATGTAATGTAAGCCGAGCCGATTCTTCCTCGGTGGGATGGAAGCTACTGGCACCTCAGTCGGTTAGGACATTTATGGGGGTGAGGTCAAGCTTGCGGAACTCCACCTCCGAACCCTCCGCCTGAATGGCGATCTTGCCCTTCCTCGCGGTGCATTTGGAGCCGTGGTTTACGAAGTCGCCGTTGACCCATACCTTGATCTGGTCGTTGAGGCACTCGATCACCATGCGATTCCAATCGCCGGGTTTCTTCTCCGACCCATCGGTCAGGTTAAGAATACGTCGGGCCTTGCCCTCAGTGATTCCCCAGTTCTTCTCGGGCCCACGGCGCTTCACCATATTCGGTACGGTGATGTTCTCCACGATACACCAGAAGTCCCCCGCGTTCTTGTGGTACATTTGTACCTCGATCGACTTCGGGAACATCTTGTAAAGGGCGCGTGACTTGGAGGAGTGCACCAGAACCCCGCAGTTGCCCGGCTTGCCTGCGAAGCGGTATTCCACCTCGAGCCGGTAGTTCCCGTTCACCTGGTCGTGCACCAGGTGGCCGCCCGGGGAACCGAGGCTCACCAGCATGCCGTCGCGGGCCACGAAGGGCACCTTGTCCTCGGGGTGTTCGTCGAGGTGAGGGACGTCCACCTTCCAGCCCGTCAGGTCCTTGCCGTTGAAAAGGCTGCGGGTATGGGGGGAGCGCACCTCATGCTTGTCGTAGAGGCGTTGCCAAAACACTTTCCAGTACTTGTCGTAGTAATCGTTGGCAGCCTTCTTGATATGAGGGAGGTCCTCCACCTTGGGCGCCTTGCTGGGATCATAGTTTTTTAGATGACCATGCCCTGCACGTAAGCGAGGGGAGACAAATCGCCAATCTGGCTTACCCAGTACATCCTCACACAGCTTGGCTCCCATGGGGTCATATTTGATTAACTGTCCACGGGTGTGGATGTGATTATGATCATGATCCATTGTTCGGTTGGTGTTATACCAGCATTGATATATTTCAGCCCAGTACTCGGCACGGTTACGTGAAGCGTAACAGCGTTTGTCTCCCCCGAAGATAATCAAAACCTTATCGTCTTTATTTACCTTAACATTCGCAGTTGTCTTTTGTCCGTTAACCAGAATGTCTCCACCATTGAGGCATTTTCTGATAAGTTTTGGATCTTCACCCGGGAAAGATTTTTTGAGTGATTCAAACAAGCTCACTGGGTCATCACTTTTGATCCGGCGATAACGCTGGGCGGCACGCCCATCATTCCAGATTCCGGTTTTTGAGACGTTTTCAAAAGTTTTGGTTAAACGTTTTTGTAATGATTCATCAAACCCTGCTCCATGCACGACATGGCCAAATTCATGAACAAGGATGCTTTCGAGTTTCATCCCTCCTTCATATTCCATTACGTCTTCCTCAGCAAAGACCACCGTGGGACGGGAACCAATCCGGGTGAGGAAACCGCGTTGGCGCCAGTTGTAGAAATCCAGTTCCTCGCCTTTCTTATTGGTGGTAAATTGGGGCAACTGTGAGGTGAATTCGTTGTGGCCAATGAGCAGGCACAG
>JASLKQ010000048.1 GCA_030747505.1 Verrucomicrobiota bacterium
GTTTGATTTTTTGACATCCGCGTTGGCATCCTCAGCAAGCATTGCTGCTTCTTCCCCTGTGATTACCCCCTTTTTTACCAGCATCTCCAAGAGCCTGGAATTATCTCCAGTCTGAGCATTCGTAACGGCAGCCCCGGCCAACACGCCCACGCTCAAGGCTTTGGTTATCATTTTTTTCTTCGTGTTCATATTTATTGTCCTGCTGGCAAGTCCACTCTCAACCGTCAATTCCAATCCCACCAGTAATTTCACTAGGCATCCCCTGTTTTCCCAATAATGAGTGCATCTTCAGCAACATTGATGGCATGATCGGCCACGCGTTCCAAACGTTTGATGATGACGCCCAAATCCAGATAACGGGCAATCAACTCTGGATCATTCTGCATCATCCCCACTAATTCCTCCTGATAAAATTTATTAAGCGAATCCATCTGGTCATCCTGAGAAATCAATTGCTTTGCCCTGCTGCTATCATTCTCTATATAAGCCTGAATCGCTTCGCGGAGTAAAAGGCAGGCTTTCTCTCCCATGGCCACAATTTCCTCCCGAAATGGAGCCTTCCAGTTAGACTGTTCATTCAGCTGAATCACACTCTTGGCAATCGTACTGGCCTCATCTCCAATACGCTCGAGATCATTGGATATTTTCATACTTATGGTAATGGCGCGTAAATCGCTCAACTCTGGGCCCCCTGCCAGAATTTTCATTGCCAGTTCGTCTATCTCCTCCTCCATTCGGTCGAGTTGATCATCATCAATACATACCTGATGAGCACTTGCTCCATCGCCTTCCAAAAGAGCCTTCACTGAACGATCCACCATATCCTCGGCCAAGGCGGCCATGGCCTGTAACCTGTCCTTAATCTGCGGGAGTCCCGTCTCCATCTGCATATGGCCCTCTCATCGGTCAGTTATTCAGCCGGAGGGATGATGTCGGTTTCCTGTCCATCTTCCTTCTTTTCCCGATAACCGATCCGGTGAAACGGGTTTACAATGCTGCTGGCAATATTGCGTGAGTGACTGCCAATGCGCTTGAGATAACGCAAATAAAGTACTACCGCTGCAAATTCATGTCCTTCCAACCCCTCCACCTCTCCGGCAATCAAATCATCCACCAGCTTCTCGCAGTCAGTGGAAACGTCCTCCTTATATTCCTCCATTGCCTCACGAGCCAATTGCTCGTCCCCTTCCCTGAATGCCTGAATGGTCTTCCGGAATACCGACTTGGTGTCCGCTTCAATCTCCTGCAGTTTCCCCTCAATACTCCCGGCCAATAACCGGTTGGGATGACGGCGGGCCAAATCAAAAATATTTTTGGTGTAATCACCAATACGTTCGATATCGATCACCACACTAATCAGTGCCAACCCGGAAGCCAGCTGCTGGTCGCCTGAAAGCAGTAAATGCTTCATCACCTTCTTACGCACATCGCGTTCGCTTCGGTTGATTTCCTTGTCGAGCGCATAAATATCCACCTTAATTTCCGCAGTATCGAGGTGGCGCAGTGATTCAACCGATGCCTCGAACATCTTGCCATCGGTATCGAGCATTTCACATGCCTCCTCAAAGGCCTGCTCGTACAGGTTATCCTTCCTAAAAACACTAATGATTTGTTTCCACATAATTGGTGCTATTGGCTATATTTTGACTATTCCAGTCAGAGTTAAAAGCGAATTTATTCTTTCGGAGCCGAGGTAGTAGCATTCTTATCTCCAGATTCAGTCGGAGAACCAGCCGGTGCCTCCTGATTGGGTTCAGAAGGAGTTTCCTGGAAAACGTCGGCTACTGTATTCCAGGTCACTCCAATGGGGATAAGATAAAAGACCACTACAATAACGCCGATAGGAATCGCACGGTTTCGCAAACAAAGCTCTGCTAACCATTCTGCAAATTTTACCGGGAGTTCACGGATTGGCTGGTAGGGAAGGAAAATAATTGCTCCCGACAAGTTAAAAAGAAGATGAGCAAAAGCCACCGTAGCCCCCGCTACCACTGCAGAGGGTATAGGCTCACCTGGTGCCACATCCACTGCACTGGCTGCCGCCAAGGCCGCCAGTAAGCCCGTAATGGTGGTGCCGATATTAGCACCAATCGTGAAGGGGAAAATTTGCTGGAGCCGAATCACCCCCGCCCCAGCAAGCGGTACGATGAGTGAGGTAGTGATGGAGCTGCTCTGCACTAACACTGTGAGACACAAGCCCACCACAAAGGCGGTGGCCGCATTGCGGAAAAGATAGGCATCAAAAAACGACTCCAGTTTCTTTAGCACCAAGCTTTGCAGCAGTTTCACTATGGCAAAGAGCATGAAGAACGTGATAGCCACAGAGACAATTAGCAACCAAAGCTCGCTATTGAGCGTATCACCCATCCACTCGATAACTGGTTTAGTAGCCTTCTTCACGTAATTCTCAGGCTTTGTCACTCCGCTCACATCTACAAATGCACTCCCCAGATAACGCGCCATTTTTTCCAAAAAATGAAATGAGTATTCCAACGGAAGCATGATAGCCACCGTGATAAGATTAAACGTGTCGTGCACTGAGGAAGCCGCGAAGGCCCTTCGAAATTCCGATTTCCGGGTGATATGTCCCAGCGAAACAATCTTTGCTGTAACTGTGGTGCCGACATTGGCACCCATCACCATAAATATGGCGCCAGTTACATCCAATGCTCCCGCCGCCACGAGGCCCACTATCAGACTAGTGGTAGTAGAGGAACTCTGCACGATGGTTGTTGCCAAAATGCCAATGAAAAGCCCAACAAACGGCGAACGAGTCGCCTCAAGCAGTTTGGCGGCAGTGTCCTTAAATTCACCTTTGAATGCCGCTCCCATACCTCCTATCCCAATCAGAAAAAAATAAAGGCACGCGATCACACCTAGTATTTTCAGTAGGGTTAGAAGCTTCTCGTTTTTCATGGAGAAATAATAAAAGGGAGTGTGTAACGGAGAAGTAAGACTATCAGTGAATGCAGACTGCTCGGCCTGAAGGATGTCTCTCTGGATCAGTCATTAGGGGTTTCACCTGGGCTGCGCTCCAAACGTTGAGGCGGGTTGTAGAGTGTTATAGTCATAAACCAACGATGAGTTGTTCACATGAAAATCACATATTTGATTTTCACTGGAAAACCGATGATCCCATCGGAAATTTCTGGGAAATCCATCTGTTCGTTGCTTCACTTACCGCTGTGCCTCTCCCTTATCGTATCGCCACTTTGCTCTATGCCTTTGACGAGGAAGACCGGGTGCTGTTGATTGAGCGTAATCATGAGCCAAATAAAGGCTGTTTCAGTCCGCCCGGAGGCAAACTCCAAACTGATTCAGGCGAAAGCCCGCATGCCTGCGCTATACGGGAAGCTAAGGAGGAAACCGGAATACACCTCGACTCCAAGGACTTACACTTAACGGGTATCATCAGTGAACAGGGATATCAGGGCACCACCCACTGGCTCATGTTCCTCTTTGAAATCAAATTACGCCTCACCGAACTACCCCCAGAACATGAGGAAGGGACTTTTCGATGGGCCACCCCATTAGAACTCGGGACACTGCCCTTACCCGGCACTGATCGTGAAAAAATATGGCCACTATTCTGGCAACATCGTGGAGGTTTTTTTGCCGCCAATTGTCAGTGCACAAAAGATCAACCCGATAACTGGACCGTGCTCCAGTCCAACCCTGCGCAATCATGAATGAGGAACCCATTATCGATATTCAGAGTGATGAGTATTTCATGCAGGATGCGATCCGGCAGGCTGTAAAAGCCTATGAAGCCGATGAAGTGCCCGTTGGAGCAGTCATCGCTCGTAATGGCCGGGTGATTGCCCGCGCGTGGAATCAGGTGGAAATGCTGAATGACGCCACCGCCCATGCCGAGATGCTGGCCCTTACCGCCGCTGAAGTCGCCGTTGGTGATTGGCGCCTGAACGATTGTACGCTTTATGTGACCAAGGAACCCTGCCCCATGTGTGCAGGCGCCCTTGTCCATTGCAGGCTGGCCCGAGTGGTCTTTGGAGTACCCGATCCCAAAGGTGGGGCGGCGGGTGGAGCAATGAATATACTTCAATTCCCCTCACTTAACCACGAATGCGACATCACTCCCGGCATCATGGAACCCGATTGTCGCAGTCTTCTACAGACTTTCTTTGAGGAAAAACGCAAACCATCATCTGGCGCAAAATAGTGAGTGTTGATCGACAAAGACTTGATTCAGCACTTCATACTGCGCGTCAAACCCTCCTTGCAGAAATAAATCCCGAAGGTTATTGGACAGGCCAACTATCGAGCAGTGCCTTATCAACAGCCACTGCCGTTATGGCTCTCCATCTGGTCCAGGAGGAAACCGGCAATAACCATGATTCATTGATCCGGGGCGGACTCCAATGGCTGGCTAACAATACCAATGAAGATGGAGGTTGGGGCGATACCATAAAAAGTATCAGTAACATATCAACCACCACCCTTTGCTGGGCCGTCTTTCATGCCATCCCCAATGCAGACAAACAATATGAGGACACCTTACTTGGTGCCGATGCGTGGCTCTCGAAAACCGCCGGAGGAACCACCCGGGAAGAGCTCGTACCTGCCATCATTAAACGCTACGGCAAGGATCGTACTTTTTCAGTTCCCATCCTCACTCACTGTGCCATCGCCGGTAAAGCCGACTGGTCAGATGTCATCCCCTTCCCCTTCGAACTGGCCGCGTTGCCTAGAACGTGGTTTGCCACCTTGCAACTGCCGGTCGTCAGCTATGCATTACCGGCTTTGATCGCCATTGGTCAATGTCGTCATCATCACCAGCCGACCTGGAACCCCATTACCCGTTTGCTGCGTGCAGTCACCCGCAAGAAAACCCTGAGGGTTCTGGAAAATATACAACCGAGTAATGGCGGTTTTCTCGAGGCCACTCCCCTCACCAGTTTTGTTACCATGAGCCTTGCAAGTTGTGGACTCGGAAATCACGCGGTCGCCAATAAAGGGATTCAATTCATTAAAGACTCCGTTCGCATTGATGGCAGTTGGCCTATCGACACCAACTTGGCCACATGGGTTACAACACTTTCAGTCAATGCTCTCGGTGACGCATTACCAGAGGCCAATCAGGCTCCTATCCGCGACTGGCTTCTTAAACAGCAATTTAAGGAAGTACACCCCTTCACCAATGCCGCCCCCGGCGGTTGGTCGTGGATACACCTACCCGGCGGTGTTCCCGATGCAGACGATACCCCCGGAGCATTACTCGCCTTGAAACAATTGGGAGAGACTAACGACACTACGCGAGAAGCTGCCCAAGCCGGGTGTCAGTGGCTGCTTGATCTCCAGAACCGGGATGGAGGCATTCCCACCTTTTGCAGAGGCTGGACCAACCTGCCTTTTGATCGTTCCAGTCCGGATCTCACCGCACACACAATCCGCGCCTGGCTCGCCTGGCGCGATGAACTCCCTGAACTGACTCCTCAACTTGACACCGGTCTTCATAATGCGGCCCGTTATCTCGCTCAAAGCGAAGGAGCCGGCCTTGATGGCTGGAGCCCTTTGTGGTTTGGAAACCAGCATGCACCAGAGCAAGTCAACTGGACCTATGGAACTGCAAAGGTGCTTCTAGCCCTTGTTGAACCAGAACAACAAGCACTACCCGGCGGCGGATTGCGTGTAACGCGAGCCAAGAATGCGTTACTTGAAATGCAACGTGAAGACGGCGCATGGAGTGGATTCAAGGGAGGCGAGCCCTCCATTGAAGAAACCGCACTGGCACTGGAAGCCTTGGCAAAAGTAACCGAGGAAGATCAGGAAACCCAATTAAAGCTCGAAAAAGCGCGTGACCGTGGCGCGGTATGGTTAATTGAGAAAGTTGAGTCCGGTGAGTGGACACAACCTTCTCCAATAGGTTTCTACTTCGCAAAATTATGGTACTTCGAACAATTATACCCGATTATCAACACCGTATCCGCCCTTACGCACCTGCGGAATATTCAAATGCCCCATGCTTGAGTGTCTTACGATTCTGGAGAGGACCCTTTCAAACCCGTCATACGGGCAGACCAATTTAATGTAAATGACTTGCATTAATTTTGTGGCTTGGTACGATTTTACACCGATTTTGATCAACGTTATCAGGAAATCTATGATGAAGCTACAGAAGGCATGGGCGCTTTTGACTGTGCTTTGCTTTGGCTTAAACTGGAGTGGCGTCCAGTTTACCGTTTGGACTGCGATGACTATTGATAACTCCCGTAACATTCCTTTCAAAGAGGCCTTCAAACACGCCTTGAATGGGGAGAAGGTTGTGGTTGAAGGGGACTCCTGCCTTTGTGTTCCCTGCCGATTCGTGAAATGGAAGCATGAGGAGGAAAGCCAGTTGCCCGATGAAATCGTTGTGGGCCAATATTCACTGGAAGGTGTGGTTGGAAAAATGCATCGCCATCTTTCGGCCCGATCTACTGGTTTTAGTCTTTTAAGCGATTTGAATCATCGACTGACTCCGATTAACTCGCCCCCTCTTTCTCCGCCGCCGCGGCCCTTCGTTTAATTATCTTCCTACACTGTAAGCGCGATCAGAATCTTTTGCGCGTACCTGTATGACACAAGCCGTTGGCTGTGTGTCCCTTTACAAAAAAATAAACCGAAATAATTTAAACTTAGGACAATTTAAAAATGAAAATTCAGAAGAACAATAAGGCGGCCTTCACGTTGATTGAGCTGTTGGTCGTCATTGCCATTATTGGCATCCTCGCAAGTATGCTGTTGCCGGCACTGGCCAAGGCCAAGGCCAAGGCCAACCGCATTAAGTGCGTGAACAACCTGAAATCCTTGGCTTCGGCCTATGCGATGAGCTCTCCGCCTTGGAATAGTGGAAGCCCAGCAACGCTGGATAGTATCTATGGGGTCGGTAATCGCGCTGACTGTTTGGATATCCGGCATTTGTGGAAGCCTTTGGGCAAGTCTGTTTCAAGCCCCAAGATTCTTAGCTCGCCAACTGATCCGGAAACTCAGGAACATTTCGAGGGAGTGATGGGTGCTGGGTTTGATTGGGGCGAAGTCGAGGGAGCCATGCAAAGTTATGCCGTTTATCTGGGTGCTTGCACTCAGAGGCCAAGCAACATTCTTATGAGCACCCGCAATATTGATGCCCACCCCGAAGTGGAACCATGGAAGTGGAACTGGGGCACAGCGACTCCTAATGAAGAATTCGGAATCACCCTATGGGAAGATGGCGAAGTTGAAGGTCGTTTCCGAGGAGCTGACGAAATCCAGGGAGACGGCGAGGAAGAAGATGGTGACCATGATGACCACGGCCATGAGGGTCCGGAATTGATGGAAATCACTATGGCTGGACTCATGAAAAGCCAGGGGCAATTGGCACTGACCGACGGTTCCGCACGGCAAACGAGCGATGCTGACGTGAAGAAGCAGCTAAATGCAATGATGCTCTCCCGCGGTGGCAGGACTAAAATACCCGCACCATTTGCAACACGACCATTCCTTGAGGAACATCACGAACATTAACATCATCGAGATCGATTGCATTGCAGACAATCATCAAGGTAAGTCTAGGTGATATCGATTGCCTAGACTTATCTTGAATTCCTCAATTCACATTATTGTGCCCCTTACTCACCTGCAGAAAACTCAAGCATCCTAACCCAGGTGTCACCATGCTTGAGCGTCTTTCGCTCCTGCCAGGGTAGGACCCATTCGATCGCATCACGCTTGGCATGCCCCAACAGCAGCACCCCTTCAGGCTTCATGATTTTTGACAGATTGGAATCATCCAGAAGCCTCTGTGCCCAGCTTTCAGAACGTTGCCCCGGAGCGGTCTTTTCTCCATAGGGCGGATCAGCACAAATAAAGTCAAACGCGCGACCTGATTCGCCCAATTGTTTAATGGCCTTCAGAGCGCACTGCACGCGTATTTCAACATGCGCATTGAGCGCGTGATTATTCCGGCGAATGAATCCTGCATGTCGGGAACTTAATTCGACGGCCAAGGCCGATTGAGCTCCCCGGCTCAGACACTCAAGACTTAACGTCCCACAACCGGCAAAGAGCTCCAAAACAGAAAGCCCGTCAACCCATGGCCCTAAACTATTGAAGATCGCCTGACGAACTTTGTCCGGGGTAGGCCGCACCCCAAGCCCGGCAGGGACAGCAATGGACTGATTTACCCATTGCCCACCTGTAATACGCATGTTTAACGTGGGGTTGAAAGTGCCCGCCGCAATTTTTGATTCTCGGCTTGCAGCTCACGAAATTTTTTGCGCAAAAACTCGCTCTCCTTGCGAGCCTTGTCGAGTTGCTCCAAAGCATCGAGTAAATCACTCTCTCCGCGCTTGCTTTGCACCTTGAGATAATCGAAATCTTTCCGCAGAGTCTGGTTGACGGTAACCTGTTTGGCCATCTCGCCAGGCTCCAACGACTTGGGGCGTGCTGCCAAGGCATCGCGCAATCGGGCTTGGTAAGCGGCCTCCATCTTCAGGTTGTTTTGCCTTTCCTCAGCCAGAGCTTGCTCGACCCGCTCTTTTTCTACCTGTAACCGCGCCATTTTTTCTGTTTGGCTTAAAGATAGCGGGGCTGAGGGCTTGGCCAAAATAGGGGTGGGCGGGGAATCGGCCCCGGATGGCTTGGTGCTTTTATGTCCAAAAGCAGCGGGAACCTTGGTCTCACCTCTGGCTTGCAGTGCGCGCAACGCTGCAATCTCCTCATCAATAGACATTCCTTTTTTGAGAGCCTCGGGTTCTGGGACATGAGGAGTAAGGGGCTTGGTTTTCTCGGGAACTGTTTTGGCCTGAAAACTCCCAGGAGATTGGATGATGGAACCCGGCGAAATCCCCTGTGTTAAGAGCAACGGTCTCAGACGCTCGTCCAATTCATTAAGCTTCTTCTGCACCAACCCCGACTCGGTCTGCCAAGCCGGATATTCCTTTAAGATTTCCAGGTACAGCTTGCGCGCCTGCAGATATTTGGCAGTGGCCTCCGGATGGGACTTGCGATACTCAAGGACAAGTGCGTCCTTCGCCAGTTGATTGCCGTCGAAATAAAGTTTTTCGGGTAATTGTGCCCCTCCTAAATCAAGCGAATACACAAGAAACCCAACAAGAAAAATTTCCCACCCCCTCATGCAAAACACCTATCAAAGACACCCGTTACAAGCAAGCCTTTCAAATAGACACAGCCGAAATGTGGAAGTGCTCCGGTTGACAACTCACCGACTGAGTTGCTAGTGTTTAAACAGTTTTAGTCCATGAATAGTCCTCTAGGGCAGCGAGTCTTGGTGCTTAACCGCTTATGGCAGGCGGTGAATATCTGTTCTGCCCGTCGCGCATTGAGTCTTTTATTCACCGGCAATGCGCAGGTCGTCTATAACGACTCCACCGGAGATTTTCACACTTTTGACTTTGGAGAATGGGCGGATTTTTCGGAAATAGAACCCGATGAGGATTCTATCGCTACCGTATCTTTCCGTATGCGCGTACCTCGTGTTATCCTTTTACTCAGTTATGACCGATTCCCAAAACAGGAAGTAAAGTTTACCCGTCATAACATATTCGAAAGAGATCACAATACCTGCCAATATTGCGGAAAGACCTTCGACCGGCGTGAGCTAAACTTGGACCACGTGATACCACGTCAACGAGGCGGACCCACAACTTGGGAGAATATCGTGTGTTCGTGCATTCCCTGTAACACGCGCAAGCGAAATCGAACCCCAAAGGAAGCAGGAATGCACCTCCGTTGTGAACCGCGCAAACCCAAATGGCGGCCCTTCATTCAAGTGAGTTTTGGAGTCAAAACCCACGAAAGCTGGAAACACTTCATCGATGTCGCCTACTGGAACGTCGAACTGGGGCAGGACAAGGATTAACCCTCTTCCCGGGAGACCGTTGCCGCCTCATCGATCATCTCCCAAAATTCAGGATTTTCAGCCAATGCCTCATCTTCGTTCTGGGTCATCTGGACATTCCGAAAGAAAAAATCCTTGAGCGTGTTACGCGAGAAAATACGGTGAACCACCACTCCCAATTCGCAGCACTCGAAATAAACCCGATAATTACCCACACGATATCGGTGTAAAGTTTTCACACCACTCTCCAACTTCCCATAAAAGCCGGCCGCTCTCACCTCATCAGGCAATCCTCGAAACTCACCCAAAATCTGTAGCTGCAAATCCTTGGGCATCTCGGCCAATTCAGCGGCACTAGTAGGATTAAATATAATCTGGAACAATGCGGAAACCATTGTGGCGTTTCTCCTGTAATCTCCTCGGTCTTAATCTGGTAGCCCGTAGGGGAATCGAACCCCTCTCTCAGCCTTGAGAGGGCTGTGTCCTAGCCGATAGACGAACGGGCCATCGGGCAGTACATGGTAGTCAGCGGAAGCTAGATGTCAACTCTGGCACGAGAATTAAACCTGCAACCCCCATTTCATCTAGTCGGCATACTGCTGCTCTTCTTCTTCATTAACCGTTTCAATAAAGTCCACCAATTCATCGGCTGGTTCTGCGATAAACTCCCAACTACGGTCACGCCAATGGAAGCTCACACTCCGTGCGTGAAGTGCCTGATTCTTCAAAATCAACTTCTTCGATTCTTCATCCGTTAACGTAGATTTGGCGAATTTCAAATACAACGAAGCATCAAGTCCGTAGAGCTTATCTCCTACTACCGGGTGCCCTGCATGCTGCAAGTGAATTCGGATTTGATGCTTGCGCCCGGTTACCGGCGAAACACGCAACCACGTGAACTTGCCTTCCTTTCGTTCAAAGTGCCACTGTGTCCAAAAAAGAGTTTGTGAGGGATGCCCATCCCCTCTCACGCAGTCCTTTATGGCCACCTCACTGGAGTCATCAGCGCCGAGAGGCGCATCAATCGTACCTTCCTTCTGCTCCACATACCCGTGAACGACGGCCCAATACTGCTTTTCCACTTTGCGGCTTTCCCATAACTGCCGCAATTCCCGGGCAGTATCATCAGTCTTACCCACGAACATCACCCCGCTCGTTTCACGATCCAGTCGATTAATCATGTGAACTGGACGGTCTGCCCCCAGATAAATCCGCAGGCGCCCCGCCAAGCTGGACCGCTCATCACCCTTGGTCGGATGACACACCAGACCAGCCGGCTTATTCAGGACCAGTAAATGTTTATCCTCATGGAGAACCTCAAAAAGATCACTCATAGTTGCGCCCGCTGTAGGATTGCTTATCATTAGAAAGCTAAATGCAAAAGCCTGAACCGACTCTCCGCACCGCCGTTGAAGACGACTCCCCGGCCATCCGTAAACTGATCTTTGGCATCCTACGGGAATACGGGCTGAGCCCCGATCCGGCCGAAACAGATAGCGACCTATTCGATCTGGAAAACCACTACCGTGTTGGCTGGTTTTGCGTGATGAACCAAGGAGCTAGCATCATTGGCACCGTAGCGCTCCTTCCCATGGATGATGATACCTGGGAGCTGCGAAAAATGTACCTTCATCCCAATTGGCGGGGCCGAGGATATGGCCTTATACTGCTTGATCAGGCGATCGCCAAAGCTCGTATTTTAGGAGCAAAGCGCCTTATTCTAAGCACTGCAAGCGTGCTGAAGGAAGCAATAAAGCTATACAAATGCCGTGGATTTACCCCTTCAAGCGAAACGCCTGTCGCCGACCGCTGCGATCAAGCCTGGGCGTTGGACCTACAACAATCCCAAGCGTCAAATTAGAACATATGAAACTCGGCCTCATTTCCGATACGCACGGGCATGTGCCTAACGCCGTGCATAAAGTGCTGTCAGGGGTAGACCTCATCCTGCACGCGGGCGATGTGGGCCCGATGGATGTGCTTACCGAGTTGGAAACAATTGCCCCGGTGAGTGCTGTACTGGGTAACACAGATCACGGCCTAGCCTTACCTGCAATGCGTGTGGAGTCTTTTAAAGGGTGCAAATTCCTGATACACCATATCGTCGATTTACCCACTCCGAACCACATGGTGCGAAGATTGATTACTGAGGAAAATCCACAAGCCGTAGTATTCGGGCACACCCACATACCCCATGCAGAGAAGCACGGAAGCGTATGGTATCTGAACCCTGGCTCCGCAAGTAACCCGCGCGGAGGCTTCGCTCCCAGTGTGGCAACTGTGGACCTAGCGGGTAGTTCCCTGCGCATCAAGCATTACCCACTTGCCTAATCGGCGTGACTTTTGGGCCGTTTGACGGCATGGTACCAACGTTCCATGGCGAAGAAAAAATCCAATAAAGTCACCGCGCGCAGCGGACGGTTTTCCGGTGGGCCGGCGACCGAGGCCAATGCCTTCACCAATTCAGTGAAGTTCGATACGCGTCTGGCTCATCACGACATCGCCGGCTCCATCGCCCATGCCCGCATGCTGTACCGCATAGGCCTCCTTAAGAAACGTGAGATGGAGAAAATCGTTGAGGGGCTCGAGGCAATTGGAAGTGAGATAGTAAATGGTGATTTTGTATGGCGAACGGAGCTGGAGGATGTCCATATGAACATCGAAACCTCCTTAACCGAACGCGTGCCTGCTGGAGCCAAGTTACATACAGGGCGATCACGTAACGATCAGGTGGCACTGGACACCCGCATGTGGCTCCGCGAAGAAATTTGCGAGCTAGCCAATGAAATCCATGACCTGCAACACGCGCTCATTGAGCTGGGCGAGAGCAACCGTAAGGTGCTCATTCCTGGCTACACCCACTTGCAACGAGCACAGCCGGTGTATTTGGCGCATCATCTTCTGGCCTACGTGGAGATGCTGGAGCGTGATTATGAACGTTTGCTGGATTGTCTGGTACGGGTGAACATCTGCCCATTGGGCAGTGGTGCCCTTGCCGGTAGTACGCTGCCACTGGACCGCGAATTTGTAGCCCGTGAGCTGGGCTTTGTGGATGCTCATGATGAGCCGATGGTCACCCAGAATTCCATGGATGGAGTAGCTGACCGTGATTTCGTGGTGGAATTCTGCAGTCTTGCCGCCCTTCTGGCGGTCCACCAATCTCGCTTGTGCGAAGATTTGGTGCTTTGGAGCAGTGCGGAATTCGGTTTTGTAACAATCGGTGACGCCTACACCACAGGCTCATCCCTAATGCCGCAAAAAAAGAACCCCGATATCTGTGAACTCACACGTGGAAAGACCGGCCGCGTGGTAGGGAATCTTGTTGCACTTCTCACCACACTCAAAGGGCTGCCATTGACCTATAATAGCGACATGCAGGAAGATAAGGAGCGGTTATTTGACACGGTCGACACTGTACGTGCTACCACTACCATTCTAGCCGCCATGCTGCGCGACACAGAGATAAACATAAAATCTTGTGCGAAAGCCGTGAAGGACCCAAACCTGCTGGCTACGGACTTAGTCGACTGGCTGGTGCTTAAAGACATGCCCTTTCGAAAGGCGCATGATGTAGTTGGTAAAATCGTTGCTTTAGCTGAATCTAAGAAGAAACGAATCGATCAACTTACCCCACGGGAACTCGGCTCCATTGACAAGAAGCTCACCAAGGATGCCTGCTCGGTATTCAACCTGAGAACCGCCATGAAACGCCGTCAACCGATCGGATCTCCAAGCGATATCGAGGTAGATCGCCGACTCGCCTATTGGCGTGAATTCCTAGATCACTGACGGGTCTATGACGACCACTGAAGAACTACTCGGACCGATCCTTCGTGATGTGTCTCGAGCCTTCTATCTAACTTTGCGGGTGCTCCCCAAAGAAGTGCGCCAATCCATCGGGCTTCTATATCTGCTCGCGCGCACCACTGACACGATTGCCGACACCAATTTGATTCCAGCGGATAAAAGGATACTCAAACTCCGTCAATTCCGAGACAGGATACGCAGCGAAGGAGCCCCGATGCCTGACTTTTCCCACCTCGTGCGAGAACAGAAAAGTAACGCTGAAAAAACATTATTGCTGCACAGTTCAGAGATCATCGCATTACTTGAGCAAACACCAGCCTTTGACCGTGGCCAAATTCAGCTTACACTGGAAACCATCACTCGTGGTCAAGAACAGGACCTCGAACGTTTTGGCGATGGCAGCGTGCTGAAATCTCTCCAAACCACCGAAGAATTAGACGATTACACGTACCGTGTTGCCGGATGTGTAGGAGAATTCTGGACGCATCTAACCCGTCACCACTGTTTTCCTGAGGCGATCCTGGATGATTCACGGTTTTTAACTCTCGCCATTCGATTTGGAAAAGCCCTGCAACTAGTGAATATTCTTCGTGATTTACCAGACGACATAGAACAAGGACGATGCTATCTGCCATCGGTAGATTTAACCATGGCCGGATTAACCTCCGAGGATCTTTCCAGGAAAGCAAGCTGGCCCAAGTTTGAACCGATCTTCCTGAATTGGATGAACCTAGCCAATCAATATCTGGCCGATGCTTGGCAATACACATTGATGATCCCGCACGAACACTACCGTCTTCGCCTAGCATGCGCATGGCCCATATTAATGGGCAAAAGAACCCTGCAATTACTGCAAGCCAGCAACAACCCACTTGAGCCTAATACTAAACGCAAGATCAGTCGACGCGAGATACGTGGTATCGTGTGGAGCACAACTTGGCGCGTTCCTTTCCGCGGTCCTTGGAACCGGCTTTTTGCGAATAAATAGCTCCTTTTCGACTTGATTTCTGCCCCCTTATTACAGGATAAATAGACTCAGAGGAGGGGCAATGCGGTTTCGGTATTATTTTACATTCTTTTTGTGTGCATGGGTGGCTTTTTCACCAACAAAGATTCAGGCAGAAGAAAACAAACCTGAGCATAAAGATGAAGACCTCCGCAATCGGTCCCCGCAAGAGCGACGCTTGCAACGCCAACTCCAATACCACAAACGTCTAGGAGCTTTACTGCACGTTTCCGGGTTTATGCGCCACACGGCACCCTATCGCCGTTTCACTCTTGGTGAAATTAAGCAACAATACGAAGCCAAAGGGGCAGCCTTAGCCAAAGTCGCCAAGTCTTCGACATTGAGGGAGCAAGCCGTAATCCAAGCCAAAGCTAGGGCACTGGCCGAGGTGAAGGCTATTGCCTTCGTAATGCGCGAAAGAGTTGAGGCCGAGCAGCGCGCCATTGCCACAGCCTTGCATCAAATGAAGGAGGCAAATCCAAATTATGGAGAAGATGCTCTGCGGTTGGCAGCGAAAGCTGCCGAAAAACATGATGGGGAATTGATAACACAAACCGAGAATCTCCCTGTTCTTTCCAAAATAATCGATATGGATTACCTCGACTCCTTAAAACGCAACCCAACGCTCGTCCCAGGCAAGATAGAACATTTACCTATCACCCCAGCCAAGAGTACAGAGCCTTTGGAGCAGCCTGATAATATCCCCTCTTTCTTGCTTCAGCCCTATAGCCAAAAGAATTTGCAGGAGCTGGCCCAACGGCAGGCAATGACTGAATATAAAAAACGACAGGCACTCAAAAGGGTAAAAGAAGCTCAAAGCCGTGCTGCCATAACTCAAGTAGCAGCTTCCACAAGCGATAAACGACGCAAGCTTAAGGAACTACTCACGCTTTACTCTCAAGATCAGATTTCACCCAAGGAATACTACGAACGACGTGCCTTGATTATGGGCACGAAGCCCGTCGAGCAATAAAACGCTTTGGTTCTTCCCCTTCCGACGGAGGTTTGGCATAACCAATCCCCATGCACAAATTTCGCTACGTTAGAAATCAGCTGCACTGCGAAAATATATCCATAAGATCACTGGCAAAAAAACACGGCACTCCGTTGTACGTCTACTCCTCGCAGACCCTGATAGACAATTTTAACCGCCTACACAAATCTGTGGTCCCGCTGGACCACTTGATCTGTTTCGCAATGAAATCCAACTCCAACCTCGGAGTTATACATACCCTCGCCACCATGGAAAGCGGTTTTGACACGGTAAGTGGAGGAGAAATCCAGAGGGTAATTGCTGCTGGAGGAGACCCGCGAAAATGTGTGTTCGCTGGCGTGGGGAAAACTGAGGATGAAATCTCGTTTGCCCTAAGCAAAAACATATATTGTTTTAACGTGGAAAGCGAACCGGAGCTGACTCGTATCAACCAGATCGCTAATAAACTCAAAAAAAAGGCGCCTGTTGCCATTCGCGTGAACCCGAATGTGGATGCCAAGACGCACAAGAAAATCACCACCGGCACCTATGAAAATAAATTCGGAATCGCCTATGAAAAAATCGCTGCTGTATATGCTAGAGCCAATAAACTAAAAAACATTAAGCTACGGGGACTCCAAATGCACATTGGGTCGCAGCTCACCCAAGTGAAACCGTTTGAGGAAGCCGTACGCAAAGTCGCTCCTATGGCCGCGAAACTCAAAACTAAATATGGTATCGAATTTCTCAGCATCGGTGGAGGCATCGGAATCATGTATGAGGATGCGCTGGCCAGTGGTGACCCTAAATGGTGGAAGTGCAAAGAAGCAAAAAATATTCTTACCCCGGAAAAATATGCCGACACTCTCGTGCCGCTTCTGAAACCGCTTGGTCTTAAGGTTCTGCTCGAACCGGGTCGGTTCATTGCGGGCAACGCGGGCATTCTTGTTACACGGGTGGAATACGTGAAGCGTACCGGAAAAAAGTGTTTTGCCATTGTAGACGCCGCCATGAATGATCTCATTCGTCCCGCATTTTACGAAAGCTACCACGAAATCGTTCCCGTAAAGCAATCCAGAAATCGACCCATTGCCACAGATGTGGTGGGCGGCATCTGCGAAACCGGTGACACCTTTTGCAAGAATCGGCTCATTCCTCGTATCGAAGAGGGGGATTTGGTTGCCATGCTTAGCGCTGGGGCCTACGGATTTGTCATGGCAGGCACCTATAACACGCGTCCACTTCCTGCCGAGGTATTAGTAGCTGGAAAGAATGCTGCTATCGTCCGCAAAAGACAGAAGGTTAAGGATATTTGGGATGGTGAGTCGGTTGCCCCCTGGCAACGGTAATCCAGACTCAACTCAAGATAGCCTACTTGGAGGCCGTCTTGGTTGGCTCATTCTTGGCAGCCTCTGCAGATTTAAGTTTCTGGTATTCAGCCTCCAGTGCCTTCAAATTTTCGCGTGCTGCATTCATAGTGGAAGCAAATTGCTCCATTGCTGACTGCTTGGTCTTGGCATCAGCCTTACGGGTTTCAACCGCTTTGGTAAGTGTAGCGAGGCGCGATTGGTGATCTTTCTCCGTGTTGTCATAAGTTGTCTGTGCCTGAACCATCGCATCGACTGCGGCAGCCATCGCGGACTCCATCGGCTTTACCTTCTCTTTTGTCATCTTTGCTATGTTAGCCTGCATGGCGACCACGGACTGTTTCCGTTCATTCACAACCTTCTGAGCTGCAGTGACCAATCCACTCATTTTAGATTCATTGGAAACCGCCATCTTAACCGCCTCATTAGCTTTCACTGCAACCGCCTTTGCCGCTTCAACAGGCTTAATGGCGATTGCCAGCTCGGCGGCAACCTGTTTCATTAAGGCAGCACTTGCTGTCTTAGCCGTATTTAACTCCTTCAAGGTTGCCTCTGCTGCAGCCACCGCTTCTTGAGCAGGTTTCTGCTTGGTTGTTATAATCGAAGCCAACCCGTTTTTCGATTGAACCGCCACATTTTGTTTGGCTGAAGCCATCTTGGCCGCCGCAGCGTAAGCAGCCTGGGCAGGCACATATTTGTCGTTGACGGTTTTTTCAGCCGCCTGAGCTGCCGCACGCGTTTTGGTCGCAGTATTAAATGCAGTCAGAGCCTGAGCGGTCGCGGTCTTGGTGCTGGCCAAATTCGTATCAGCAACCGCTTTAGCTTTGGAGGTTGCAACGATGTTTTGATTCGCCTGATCCACCTTCGCTAAAGCTGGTTTTTGTTTTTTGACCGTCAATTCGTCCAGCTTGGCCTTTGCAGTATCAGCTGCCGCCCTGAATTTCTTGGCACTCGCCTGTTTGGCTGCATCATTACCTGCACTCATTTCGGCAGTTTGGGCGGACATTTCAGCAGCCAAGAATGCGTTTAGAGCTGCTTTCACTTCTGTGTTAGCTGCTTTCAAGACATTATCCGCTGCAACCTTGGTCTCGGGAGCCTTCTTGAAAGCAGTCTCTGCCTTGGCGGCCATTTCGGTTGCGGTTTTCAACTTCAGTACGAATTGTTCATGGGTCGCCTTGGCGGTCGTTTCTGTTTTAACCTTGGCCGCAACATCCGCCTTGGCCTTTGCTAAAACGGCTGCAAGTTGATCCATCGCTGCCTTGGCCTTTGCGGAAATCTCTGCAGCAGATTTGGCTTCTGCAGAAGCCGAGGCGGCCTCTTTTGTCAGGGCGACTACCTCCTGTTCAATGGACTGAACCGCCGTCGCCGTATTTGCCTTAGCCGCACTTGATTGAGCCATCGCTTTATCCAGCGCCGCAGTAATGGTTTGCAAGGGAGTTAACTTTGAAGCAACCAATTGCTCATAACGCTTCTGCACGACAGCTACCTTTTCCGCTTCAGCTTTTGAAACCAGTTCAGCCTTTTGTTTTGCCTGCTTGGCCACTTCAAAGTTGTCAGTTGCCTTCTTCATTTCCGACTCGGCAACAACCACCGTCTTTTGAGCAGCGGCAACCTTCGCGTTTTCAGCTGCAATCTCCCCTTTCACCTTCTTAAGAGCACCTTCAGCATCAGCACTGGCTTGCTGTGCTTTTTTTAGGACAGCTAGTTTTTCCGCCTTAAGCACACTCATGTCTGTTTTCCTGACCTTATCAAACTCCGTTTGTGTGGTCTGGGCAGCGACTTGAGCAGACTGGGCAGCGGCTTGAAGTTCCCCTAACTTGGCTTCCTGACCGGCAATATCTTTGCGCGCAGTGTAGAGTGCTGAAAAAGTCTTTTTAATGCGTAAAAGATCGACCTCTTTTTGCGCCGCTGTTAGAGCCGCCCCGGCGGCGGTAACCTTGGCCTGTTCGGCAGATACCGTTTTCCCAAGATCAGCAATCTGTTTGGTAAGTGCGACCTTGCCTGTCTTCGCCTTGGCCTGCGCATCCGCCAACCCCTTGTTGGCCGCAGCATTTACCGTGGTTAATTGGGCTACCTGCGTATTTATGGCTACAGCTGCCTTGTCTGCTGTTTTCTTGCCTTCAGTCGCTGCAACCAAGCCTTTCATGGCTTCATCCAGCTTGGCTTTAGCCGCCGCCTTGCCTGCCTCATCGGCTGCTGCCAATGCCTTGTCTGCAGCGGCCTTGGCTGCCATCGCTGTAGTAAAGGTCTTCGCCGCAGCAGCAGCCTTCGTCTGTGCTGGCTTTTGCTTTTCTGCGATGAGTTTATCCAATGATGCCTTGGAATCGGTTGCCGCTTTTTGCCGCATAGCCAGGGTTGCGTCCAAAGCATTCATATCAGCCTTGGCCTTGGCAACTCGATCAAGTGCTGCCTTGTGCGCGGCCTCGGCCGCCTTCACAGCAGCCGCTTTTTCAGTTACTGCTTTTTCGGCCGAGGCAAACTGCTCAGCCATAGGGCCGGGATTCAGCGAAAGCTGCTTGATCATTTTGCCGTCGGCCGCGTTCCAGACAAATACGTCACCATTCCAGTCACTGCCAATGATGAGCTTGGCATCATGACTGGGAACCGCCTGAGCCGGCACTTCCCCGGGGAAAACAAAATCACGCTTCTTGGCCCCATTGGAGTCCCAGAGGGTGGCGCGTTTGTTCTGCCCGCTGGTCACCAACATACCGTTCATCGAACGCGCAATGGATATTGCCCCACCACTGTGAGCTCCCCAGCTTTTCAGTTGGCGCGCCTCGTCCACGTTGAAAATCTTGGAGCTGCCATCCATGCTGGCAGACACAACCACGTTAGTGGTGGCCCATTCAAATCCAGTTACACGCTTACTGTGGCTGAAGGAACACACGCGCCCACCAGGTTCAGTTTCCCAAATGTGCAGACCTCCATTACGATCGCCACTGGCGACATATTTGCCATCGGCACTGAAGCGCACAGCGGTCACCCAGTCGGTATGCTTCTTAAGCTTGTGCACGACCTCACCGGTTTCAGTGGAAAAAATTCGCAGGAAACGATCTGGTCCACCGTGGGCAATAAACCGCTGATCAGGACTGATATCGCTGGCCAACACCGCATCCAGATCATCCCCTACCTGAAGGATCTTTTCACCCTTGGTAATATCCCACACCGTTGAATGCCCTATATTGGCCCCTCGGCCGCCACCGATAACAAGCAGCTTGCCGGTGGCTGAAAACTTCAGGCTGTGAGGATAACCCGCCTCATAAGGGACAATCCCTGCCACGGTAAAGGTATCAGTATTATAGAGAATCACTTGGCGTTGGCCGCCGATAGCGATGAGTGGAGACCAGGGACTGACAGCCATGGCGGTCGAGACGCTCGTCCGGGCAGTACGCACATAAGGATCGAGCGAGAAAACCTCCACCGGCATAGGAGCCGGTCCGTCAGGTCGTTTGCCAAGTGAATCGGGATCCAGAGCCAAATTCACCTTGGGCTTGGAAAGCTTCATAGCCTTGGAGCCGGCGTTCATCAGCAACCCCCCAGCGATCCACTTCCTGATTACCTCAATCTCGCTATCAGGCAGTTTGTCCTTAGGCGGCATAGACGGTTCCTCATCATGCGTCACATTCAAGTAGAGAGAGCTTTCCTCAGGGGACCCGGGCACAAGTACCGTGTCGCCATCGATTCCATTGATGGCAGCATCGTAGGTTGCCAAGTTGAGGTCGGCCTTCATCTTGTCCGGATTATGGCACTTGAGGCACTTGTTGCGAAGGATAGGCAACACATGGTCTTCATAGTTAATCTTGTCGGCTGCACTAAGCATGCCGACAGGCAACAGACCAACAACCAGAATGATATTACACAGATTACGCTTCATTACTTTCTTCTCCCTTAGACACACGCGCCCAGCCCGTGCATCTCTTTTCAACTTTAATGGTTAAAGATAAATTCTTTTGAATTCAGAACAGCCCAGAAAAGGTCATTCAGGACATCGGCGTCCGAACGGTCCTTCTCACCTACAAACGCCATCAACTTCTCCTTTTCGGCCGCTGTAGGCTTGCGAGCCAAACATTTCAAATATAATTCATCAATCACCTGACTTGGCGCCTTCTTGGCTGCTAGGGCCTTGGCAACATACCCCCCCTGCACGCACTTGCTGTTGACGGTGTCCCCGTTGAGCAGGTGCAGCGCCTGGCTCAGGTTGGGTTCCAGCGCCACTTCACAACTGCAAACGGTGTCGCGCGTAGCGCGGCCAAAAGTAGTGAGAAAAAAAGTGCTCGTACGGCCATCGACAATCTCCACCGCACTCGCTCCCCTCGGTAAACCTCGGAATTTGTTCTGGGTATCAGTCACCTGACTGATGATATCCAGCAGCACCTCAGCCCGCACCCGCCGGATAGTCGCCTTCGCAAAATTGGCTGAATCAGCCTTGTTGGATTCATTACTCTGCACGGTGCGCTGGTAGGTGCGCGAGTTGCATATGTCCCTGACCAGTTGCTTGAAGTCATACCCACTCTTGGAAAGTCGTTCGCCCAATTCCTCCAATAATTCCGGGTTGCTTGGCGGGTTGCTAATGCGCACATCATCCACCGGCTCCACGATTCCTATGCCCATGAAATGCGCCCACACCATGTTGGCAATGTTCTTGGCGAAGAACGGGTTGTCATCACTGGCCAGCCACTGGGCCAACACCTCGCGGCGATCCTTGCCTTTCACATCCGGCACTTCTCCACCAAGAAACTTGGGCGGCATAACCTTGTTGCCTACAATGTGCCGGACCTCCCCGCTGCCACGGTTATAGATGATACGCTCCCGGTTATCCTCACTGCCCTTGCGGCCGATCTGGGAAAAGAAGTTGGCAAAAGAATAATAGTCGTCTGTTGTCCACCGGTCGAAGGGGTGGTTGTGACACTGGGCACACTGCATGCGCATCCCCATGAAAATCTGCGTGGCATTTTCCATGAGCTTCAACTGATCCGTCTGGATCTGGTAAAAATTCCCGGCCGGATTACTGAAAGTGCCACCCTTGGCCCCAAGCAGGTCCTTCACAATCTCATTAATAGGCCGGTTCTTCTCAAACTGTGCCCGCAACCACTCAAAATACAGGATGGCGTTCTTGTACTGGAACGCGTTGTTGTCGGTACGAATTTGCAACAACTCAGCCCATTTCATCACCCACATCTTCACGAATTCTGGCCGACCCAATAGTTCCTCGACGAGCTTGGCACGCTTTGTCGAAGCATTGTCTGCTACGAATTTCTCCACCGCGTCTGGCTCGGGCAGTCTGCCGATAATATCCAGATACACGCGACGGATGAATGTATTGTCATCACACAACTCACTGGGCGTGACGCGGACTTTTTTGAGTTTATTGTATACATGCGTGTCGATGTAGTTCGCCTCCGGCTCATTAGGGAACTGAAAGTCAGGCAGATTGGGGATGGCTAATATCTGCGCCCCCGTGGTGATCTGATCAAAACGCGCCATAATAAAGGCTTCACCGGGTTGCCCACTGGAAATCACCCCATCAGCAGTTGCCTTCGCCGTCGTGCTGTTGCTGGAAATATAAACTGTCTCGCGAGTAACATCCCGATCAGTGCCATCACTGTACTTCGCGCGCACTGTAAGCTGCTGAGATACCCCCGAACCCTCCAATACTGCCTGTTTGGGATAAATTTCCAAATCAACCACCTTGGGGGTATTGGGAGGATCATTGGGAGCACCCGCAGCAAGCCACTCAATTAGGATTTTGTACATCCAGCTCTTTTCGTCAAACTGCTTGCCGCCGGTGTGAGTCACACGCCCACAGGCTTTCTCAACCAAAAGTGAATCATCAGGCCTTGCGATATTGATGCGTCGACCCACTTCCTCCCTGGTAATGCAGAAGTAATCGAGCTGGGGATTAAACCCGAAAAGGGACAATCTAAATTTGTCTTTTCCACGCGTACTGCCATGGCAACTGCCGGCGTTGCATCCGCCCTTTGTGAAAACAGGCATCACATCCACGCTGAAAACTGCAGGGCGATCCTCGGTGGCCTTAGCCACCTTTACCGGCACATTCATCGTGCGACCTCCAAACTCAATTTTCAGTGAAGTCTCACCATCTGCTAAAGGCAAAATAGTGGCCTTGTCCAGTTTGGCGAATTTCGTGTCTGCAAAGGTGTATTTGGCCTCAGCGGTAACATCGCGCGTGGTGCTATCTGAATATTTCGCCTGCAACACCAGCGACTGCTTGCCACGCTTGGTGAAGAGGTTGGCTTCCTTGGGGTAAACCTGCAGGTCCACCAGCTTCTTGGGGGCAGCAAACGCCATGAGGGGCGCAATTATCAGAGCAATGAGTATCGGTTTCATGGTTTTTTCTTCAGGCAGATTTCAAACTATTTCTTGGGCGGCGTTGGTTCCGGGATTTTTGCAATTTCCACTTCCGTGGGCTTCCTGACCTTGGGAGGGGCAGGGGGAGGATCGATTCGCAGTGACCCACGACTGCCAAAGGTCTGAGTCAAGGTGGTGCCCTCGTAGTCGACCGTCATGCGGCAAAGCAGCGTACGATGCAGACCAACCTTGGCGCTGGTTTC